>NZ_JYMU01000017.1:0-141785 GCF_000938235.1 Bradyrhizobium sp. LTSPM299 | reverse complement strand
CACGAAGAAGCTGCCAAAGGTGGCCACTGAGATGGCGCTCAACGTGCTCGCCTACAACATGAAGCGCGTGATGACGATCCTGGGCGTAGGCGGATTGCTGAAGGCGATGCGGGCGTGAGGCCGGCCTCTGTGCGACCAAATCAGCGCCTACATGAAGCTCTTGGTTGCCACTGAGATGAGAGGTCGATTCCACCGAATTAGAAGCTCGGCGGCCGCGAACTGCGCCAGTGCCCCCAAGTTGCGCGATTTTCACACGGCCTGGGCCAGAAGCAGACATGGACCCCAAAGTCGGCTCTCGTCCATTATGGGCCAATAATGTCCTGAGCTGCGGGCTCACCCGGCTCAAACACAATGGATACCGCGCGCGCCCGGATCAGGCCGCTGAGGCCGTAGCAAGGCTCCAGTTCGATTTCAATGTCCTGCGGACGCGGGTCGGTTAGGTAGCCCCGACGCTCTGGGCGATTTGGTGCACGGCGCAAAACCAAGCCGGAAATGACGTTCTGAATGCTAAAGTTGTCGAGTTGCAAGTCCATGACTTCGCTCAGCGTAATAGTCACAACGGCATGGCGGTGGAGTACGAAGTACCCGCCGTGCCCGACCTCACCTGTGTTGATCCATCCGTGAAGACGGAGAGCACTAGGCCCCTTGCGGTGCAGCCGCAGGCTAAGGATTTCGGCGTCGTGAAAGCTCGGCACCCGACCAAACCAGCGTACGAGGTCTACGCCGCCGGGCACTTCATCATAGATTGAAGGTTCATTATCGGTCGTCATGCCCACCATAGAACCATCGGAGTTTGATGTCTGCAACGGGTCAAACTCAGGCCTCGCGTTCCAAAATAGTATTTCCGCTTTACCGCCGATAGCTGACATCTGGCTACTGGCTCGAAGTGCTAGAGCGGTTCACTGATGCCGCCGAACTGTCAGGGGTCATATTCTGAATCGGGAATTTCCGCGGTTTGGTTTCGGTCGGTGATGGGGCGAGCGATCGCGGTAGGGAATCACGTGCCCCCTTGCCGTTGCTTGCGGTGGGCACCGTGAAAACCGCCGGAGTGTCGAACCGGAGCGGTCATGAACGTGACCAACTATTGAAGGGTCATTCAACGGTCAAAGGTTGCGATCATGCGATTGGCGGTAGTTATCTCAGTCATTTTGCTGGCAAGTGGCGCGACCGCCCACGCAGACCAAGTTGTCAATGAAATGTACCGAGATCTGATCAGACCGCACGGCCACCCGCGAGGTGCCGCTGACTCACAGACCGCGCTTGATTATTGTTATAGTCAGACCGGTGATATTCGAGGTCTCGCGGATACCGCCGCATTCAAGCAGTGCATGCTCGGCCGGGGCTATCGATGGCAAAGAACGCAGATAAAGGGAAAACCGGCACCAACAAACGGCGTGGATGATTGTATAGCGATGGACATGTGCTAGTCCGCCGCACTCAACGGACATCATCCGATCGGCCCGGTTGGTCTTCTATGGGCCAACAGGCGACATCGCATGCTTCGCCTCATATGAAAGACGCGACCAACTGAGGCGGCGAAGGATTGTCATGACGCGAAAAAGCTGGCGGTGGGCGGAAAGGGAATTGGCGCCTTGCGATCTCTCTTCGAAAGGTGAATTTCCCTTGCTTCGGGTATCATCCCGATCCTAGCTCACGACTCACCTTCCAAGAAAAGGGGGTATTGGTATGCAGCCAGCCTCTCAAGATCCGTTTGAGATCTATGACGTCTACTTACTCATCTTGGGAATCGCTTTCCTCATCATCGGTATCTTTTACATATTTAGCCGCGAAGCGTCCCGCCGCGAGCATATCAAAAAATGGTTGATCATCGTCATCAAGCTTTTTCTTTGTGCCCCTTTTTACGTCCCCTCGGGGACGCCACGCCGCAAAAGCGCGCGCGAGGAGACCGATCAGGAAGCACTCCAAGCTGAAGTGGACCTCGGAGCTGGGACCAAGGATCGCCGAAATTAAGGTGTGATAGCGCCTGCCCTTGTCCTTCAAAATCAAGCAGCTTTCCTCTGCTGCTTTTGCGTCTGCTGTGGCTGCTTCGGGTCAACAGAGAGACCGATCAGAGTAGGCGAAATGCACTCCGTTCAGGAAAATTGCTGTTCACTTCGGCCTCCTTGGTAGCTCAATCGGCGCTGTGCTCGGTGGACCGGGAGGGCCGACACATTTCTTGCACATCGCCTCGATCACCCCATCCGGCGCACCCACGTAGCAGTCAGCGGTTCGGCGGCAAAGGTGCTCCATCGCCCCCTTTTTCTTGACTTCATCCATGTTACCCGGAGGGTTTTCCTTGATGAATTCGTTTAGCGCCGCAATCTTGCATTCGTCTTGAGTTGGGGTTTCGGATCGTGAGACATTGCTCGAAAGTAACAGAGCAATTGAAGTGACCACTAGGCTCCGAAGCATGAGGCGCTTTCTCCGCAACATCCGCTGTTACTAATTACTGCCGCAGGAGGGTGTCGAATCTAGCTGCGAATGTAAGCATAACCAAGACCGACGACGCCAAAGACCGGGACTGCCGCAATACCGATCTTAGCCTTCATCTGCAGCTCCTAAGGTGTTCGCTAACTTGACTGTATCTTGACCCACGCGTGCACCCTGCACGGCGCCAATCAATAGAAACAAAATCGAAGGCAGGTCATTTGGTTTGCAATCGTCACAAAACGCTAACGATGTCCGCTTTGAGGTCAGAACCGGCAATGCCCTGATCGAGAAAATGGCTTCTCTTCAGGTCCCAAAAGCCGACGTCTACGGCTTTATGAGTACGCGCCCCAGACCATATTCTACCCGCGCAGCCTGACGCGGTCCGCGCGGGCGCAGTCGGTGACGAAGCCGATCACGGCGCGCACCGCGGGAAGCTCGACCAGATCGGGATGCGCGAGCAGCCAGAGGTCGGAGAGGCTCGAGAGCTTTTGCGGCGCGACCCGGACCAGATCGGGATAGGCGGTCCCAACCAGGCAGGAGAGCGCTGATATGCCGAGCCCGGCCCGCGCCGCCGCGAGCATGTCGCCCTGCGAGGAGCAGCGCATCACCAGTGTCCCCTGCCGCGTGATGACATCGCTCCAGCGCGCCAGATAGGCGTTCGAGCCCTGGTCGGCGAAGCCGATCACGCTGTGGCCCTTCCACTCGTCGCGCCGCTCCGGAAGCTTGCGTCCTGCCGCATAGTCGCGCGCGGCGTAGAAACCGGCGCCGAGCCGTCCGATCCTGCGCCCGATCAGGTTCTCGTCGCCCGCATCGACCGGCCGCAGCACCACGTCGGCCTCGCGGCGGCGCACGCTTGCCGGGAATGGATGGGTGATGATTTCGAGCTGGATGTTGGTGTGATCGCGCAGGAACGACCTGAGATGCGGCATCAGCCAATGCGCCGCCAGTGTCGCGCCGATCGACAGTTTCACGACGCCGCGGGCCTGCTCACCCGTCGCCGCCGCCGAGGCCTCCGCGCGCAACGCGGCTGCGGCCATCGCCTCGGCGTGCTCGCGGAACTTGCGGCCGTGCGACGTCAGCGACAGCCCGTCATCGGAACGGGCAAACAGCCGGGTGCCCAGCTGTCTCTCCAGGGCCGCGACGTTGCGACCGACGGTCGGATGACTGATGCGCAGGCGCCGCGCGGCGCCTGCAAGGCTCCGCGTCTCCGCAACAGCGACGAATGTCTTGCAAAGATCCCAGTCCATACGCCCCTGCCCTCGACGTTCATTTTTGGTATAGCTGTTGTTCAATATTGAACGCGGCGGGACAGCCGTCCAGCTCTATATTGCACGGCAACAGGGCCGCCACCGCGGCCACCAACAAGACGCGATCGGCCCGGCCATTATACCCCGATCGACGTACACATGGAGGACCCCAAACGATGCCGCTGCCCGCTTCACTCGCCAACAAGCTTGAACTGCCGGTCGTCGGCTCACCGCTTTTCATCGTGTCGGGGCCCGAGCTCGTGATCGCGCAGTGCAAGGCCGGCATCGTAGGCTCGTTCCCGGCGCTGAACGCTCGCCCCGTCGAAAAGCTCGACGAATGGTTGACGCGGATCGAGAACGAACTCGGCGAGTACCAGGCGCTGCATCCGGAGAAAAAGGTCGCGCCCTACGCCGTCAACCAGATCTGCCACGCCTCCAACGACCGGCTGATGCACGACATGGACACCTGCGTGAAGCACAAGGTGCCCGTGATCATCACCTCGCTGCGCCCGCCGCTGGAGATCGTCGAGGCCGCGCATTCCTATGGCGGCGTCGTGTTCCACGACGTCATCAACGTCAAGCACGCGCGCAAGGCTGCCGAACAGGGTGTCGACGGCCTGATCCTGGTCTGCGCCGGCGCCGGCGGTCACGCCGGCACGCTGTCGCCGTTCGCGCTGGTCCGCGAGGTCAAGCAATGGTTCAAGGGCACGATCGTGCTGTCGGGCGCGATCTCCGATGGCTGGAGCATCGCCTCCGCGCTCGCGCTCGGCGCCGACCTCGCCTATATCGGCACCCGCTTCATCGCGACCGAGGAGGCCAACGCCGACGCCGGGTACAAGCAGGCGCTGACCGAGCATGCCGCGCACGACATCGTCTATTCGAACCTGTTCACCGGCGTGCACGGCAATTATCTCGGGCCGTCGATCGCCGCAGCCGGGCTCGATCCCGCTAATCTGCCAGCTGCCGACAAAACCAAGATGAACTTCGGCTCCGGCGGCAATATGAAGACCAAGGCCTGGCGCGATATCTGGGGCTCGGGCCAGGGCATCGGTCAGATCACCGACGCTCCGCCGGTCGCCGAACTGGTCGAGCGGCTCAAGGCCGAACTTGCCGATGCTCGCGACGGCTTTGCGGCGCGGCTCCGTGCCTGATCGCAGGAGGACAAGATGAGGCTTTCGCTCTCGGCGTTGATCCTGCTCGCCACGGTGTCGACCATGGCGCGGGCCGAAGACGGCCCGTGGAGCAGCTTTGAGAAAGGTACGCTCAATCCGGGCGAATTGTCGAAGGCAACGCCTGCGGATGTCGGCCTGCCCTTCGAGCGCGTCGCAATCCCGAGCAGCGACCGCAAACTCGACGGCTTCCTGGTGCGGGCCGATGCCTCCTGCGAGGCCGCGCCGGCACTGCTTATCTTTCACGGCCGCGGCGAAACCGTCGCTGACTGGATCGCGGTTCAGAAATTTCTCCACGACAAATGCGTCTCGTCGCTGGTGTTCGACTATTCCGGGCACGGCAAGAGCAGCCCGCCGGGAACGATCGACAACATCAACGCGGACAGCGTCGCGGCCCTTGATACATTCCTGAAGCTGTTTCCGGCGACCGGACGCCGTTGCCTGCTCAGCCATTCGCTCGGCGGCGGTCCGATGCTGTATGCGGCAACACACGGCGATGCCAAACCGGACTGCACCATCGCGGCGAGCCCGTTCTCATCACTGCGCGACATCGCCATTCGTGGCGGCGCGCCCGAGCAGGTCATGCTCAAGCTGCCTGATGTCTGGAACAATGTGGAGGCGGCAGGCCACCTGTCGATTCCCTTGCTTTGGGTTCACAGCCACGTCGACAAGACGATCCCGATCGATCTCGGACAGCGGGTCTATGACGCCAAACAGGGCGCGAAGACCTCCGACGTGATCGATGGATTTGATCACAACGCGATCTATAAAGAGATGCCCGACGCGATCTGGTCACCGATCATAAGCTTTGCAAAGACAAGGTGAGCGGCGCACACCGAAAAACGGTAATGTGACCGAAAGCCGGACAGGCAATCGCAAAGGGACGAAACCAAACATGATCATCAGCGGCGAGCGACGCATCAGCTATGGCGAGATTCATGCCCGCATCGCACGGGCGGCCAATGGCCTCCGTGCGCTCGGCGTGCAGGGCGGCAAGCCGGTCGGCATGATGCTGCGCAATGATTTTGCGCTGTTCGAGGTGGTCGCCGCCGCGGCTGCGCTCGGCAGTCCGGTGGTGCCGATCAACTGGCATCTGAAGGCCGAGGAGGTCGCCTACATCCTCTCCGACTCTGGCGCCGATACGCTGGTCTGCCATGCCGACCTGTTGCCGCAGATCCGGGATGGCGTGCCGGCCGGGATCAAGCTGCTGGTCGTTGCGACCCCGCCTGAGATCGCCGCGACCTATGGCGTGGCGCCGGCACTCGCACGGGTACCGGACGGGATGACCGATTGGGACGACTGGCGCGACACGCATCAGCCCCTGGCCGACGCGCCAATCGGCGCAGCGCCGATGTTCTACACGTCGGGCACCACGGGCCTGCCCAAGGGCGTATTGCGCAAGCCGATGCGGCCCGAGCAGCAGGCGGGCGCCGCGCGCGTCGGCGCCATCACCTTTGGCATCAAGCCAAACGAGGATCAGGTGATCCTGATGAACGGGCCGATGTACCATTCGGCCCCGCACTCCTACGGCATGCTGGCGTTCCGCAACGGCTGCACCATCGTGCTCGAACCTCGTTTTGATCCTGAGGATTTGCTGCAACTGGTCGAGCGCCACCGCGTCACGCACATGCACATGGTGCCGACCATGTTCGTGCGGCTGCTGCGCCTGCCGGAGCAGACACGCCACCGCTACGACCTGTCGTCGCTGCGCTTCATCGTCCATGGCGCAGCGCCATGCCCTCCTGACGTCAAGCGCGCAATGATCGACTGGTGGGGGCTGGTGGTGAACGAATATCTCGGCGCCACCGAGACCGGCATCCCGGTGTGGCATTCGGCGGCGGAAGCGCTGTCGAAGCCCGGCACCGTCGGCCGCGCGATCGAGGGCGGCATCGTCAAGATTTTCCGGCCCGACGGCACGCTGTGCGACGTCAACGAGCCCGGCGAGATCTTCATGCGTCAGACCGCGATATCGGACTTCGACTATCACGACAACGCCAAGGCGCGTGCCGACGCCGACCGCGACGGCCTCGTCAGCGTCGGCGACGTCGGCTATCTCGACGCCGACGGCTATGTGTTCCTGTGCGACCGCAAGCGCGACATGGTGATCTCGGGCGGCGTCAACATCTATCCCGCCGAAATCGAGAATGCGCTGATCGGCATGACGGGGGTGCGCGACTGCGCCGTGTTCGGCGTTCCCGACGACGAATATGGCGAGCGGCTGTTCGCCTGCGTCGAGCCGGACACCGGCGCGGCGCTCACGGTCGCCGCTGTCAAGGATTTCCTGCGCGGCAAGCTCGCCAATTTCAAGGTGCCGCGGGATATCCAGTTCCTGGACGCCCTGCCCCGCGAGGCCACCGGCAAGATCTTCAAGCGCAAGCTGCGCGATCTCTACCGCGAAGGGCAGCTCCACGCGGCAGAGTGACCAGAGCGTTTTCGAGCGAAGTGGATGCCGGTTCGCGTGAAGAAAACGCGTCAAAGCTAGAATCCAGAGCTCCGTTCCGATGGAGCTCTGGGACGAACAGCGTTTCAAACTTTGTTGCTGTTGCGAAGGCATCGGGGGTGGGGCAGAGATCACCGCACGCAAACGGACCGGGAGCACCGACATGAAATCGACCGACTTCATCGTCATCCGCAGCGATCTGCAGCAATGCAAGGTGATCGAGACGCAATTGCCTGATGCCGCGGCGCTGCCGCCCGACGCGCTGCTGCTCAAGGTCACGCGCTTCGCGCTCACCGCCAACAACATCACCTACGCCGTGATCGGCGAGCAGCTGAAATACTGGCAATTGTTCCTGGCGCCGCAAGGCTACGGCATCATCCCGGTCTGGGGCTTTGGCGAGGTGATCGCCTCGAAACATCCCAACGTCGCTGTCGGCGAGACCTTGTTCGGCTATTTCCCGATGGCGACGCACCTCGTCATCGAGGCCGCCGACGTCAGCAAGCGCGGCCTGCGCGATGCGGCCGCGCACCGGCAGGAGGTCTCGCCGGTCTACAACAACTATGCCCGCGTCTCCGGCGATCCGACCTATGCCGGCCGGCGCGGCGATGAGCGGGCGCTGATGGTGCCTTTGTTTATGCTGTCGTTCCTGGTCGACGATTTCCTGGCGGAGAATGAGTTCTGCGGCGCACGCAGCGTCATCCTGTCGTCGGCCTCGAGCAAGACCGCATTCGGCCTCGCCCATCTCCTGCACAAACGGCAAGATACCGGGCAAGGCATTCGCGTGGTCGGCCTGACGTCGAAAGGCAATGTCGATTTCGTCACCTCGCTCGGCTGCTACGACGAGGTCGTCACCTATGACCGCGTCACCGCGATGCCTGCGACGGAACCGGTCGCCTATGTCGACATGGCCGGCAACAGCGCGCTGCGCGAGACCTTGCATCGGCACTTCGGCGCGCAGATGAAATATTCCGGCCGGATCGGACTGACCCATCGCGCGAGCGAACCGGACGAGGCCGTTTTGCCCGGCGCCAAGCCGGTCTGGTTCTTCGCCCCCGACCAGATCCGCAAACGCGCCAAGGAATGGGGGCCGGGCGGCATCGAGCAGCGCTTCGGCGCCGCCTGGGCAGGGCTCGCGCCGCATCTGCCGGAGTGGCTCGAGGTGGTTGAGCATCGCGGACACGAGGCGGTGCGAGCGGCCTATCTCGATACCCTCAACGGCCGCGTTCCGCCGGATCAGGGTTTGATCCTCTCGCTCGCTGAATAGCCGGCATCTCGTCACGCCCTTTCTGCGGGCTTCCGAATGGGTATAGGGTTCTCGTCCAGGTAAACGCCGCAAAGACGGCTACTGACGAGAAACGCCGGATGCTCGACAAGACGGACGATATTTCGGTTGCCGCCGACAATTGGCTTGTGCAGTTCGAGGACGCGCTGGCCAGTCCCGACGATGTGCTGTTGAAGCCGCTGTTCCATCCCGACAGCCACTGGCGCGACGTGCTGGCGCTGAGCTGGAACATCCAGACCGTCAACCGCGCTTTCGCCATCCTCGCGGAACTGCCCGCGCATGCACAGCGCAGCGCCCCGCATAACTTCCGCATCGATGCCGATCGCGCGCCACCGCGGCGGGTGATCCGCGCCGGGACCAATGCGATCGAGGCGATCTTCAAGTTCGAGACATCAGTCGGCCGCGGCCACGGCATCGTG
The DNA here is from genome assembly GCF_000938235.1 of Bradyrhizobium sp. LTSPM299. Lineage (NCBI taxonomy): Bacteria > Pseudomonadati > Pseudomonadota > Alphaproteobacteria > Hyphomicrobiales > Nitrobacteraceae > Bradyrhizobium > Bradyrhizobium sp. LTSPM299. The sequence continues at coordinate 132,798 of NZ_JYMU01000017.1, read as the reverse complement.
CGGTTGATCCCTGATGCCGCCGCCGACAACAGCCTGAAGGCCTGGACGCTGCTCACCGCACTCGAGGAGCTCAAGGGATTTGAAGAACAGCAAGGCCACACAAGGCCGCGCGGCCAGGCGTATTCCCGCGACTTCCGCGGACCGAATTGGCTCGACCTGCGCAAGGCGTCGGCCGAATACACCGACCGTGATCCTGATGTGCTCGTGGTCGGCGGCGGACAGGCCGGGCTTGTGATCGCGGCGCGGCTGAAGCAGCTCGGCATCGACACGCTGATCGTCGACCGCGAGGCGCGCATCGGCGATAACTGGCGCAAGCGCTATCACGCGCTGACCCTGCACAACCAGGTGCAGGTCAATCACATGCCCTACATGCCGTTCCCGCCGAACTGGCCGGTCTATATCCCGAAGGACAAGCTCGCCAACTGGTTCGAAGCTTACGTCGACGCCATGGAGCTGAATTTCTGGACCGGCGCGGAATTCGCCGGCGGCGGCTATGACGATGCGCATGGACATTGGAACGTGGAGCTGCGCCGCGCCGACGGCACCACGCGCAAGATGCAGCCGCGCCATGTCGTGATGGCGACCGGCGTCAGCGGCATTCCGAACCTGCCCGACATCGCCGGCTTGAAGAACTTTTCCGGCAAGGTCATGCATTCCAGCCGCTACGAAGACGGCGAGGACTGGTCAGGCAAGCGCGCGCTGGTGATCGGCACCGGCAACAGCGGCCACGACATCGCGCAGGATCTGCATTGCTCCGGCGCCGAGGTCACGCTGGTGCAGCGTTCCTCGACCTTGATCACCAATATCGAGCCGTCGGCGCAACTCGCCTACGCCGCCTATAACGAAGGCTCGCTCGAGGACAACGATCTGATCGCGAGCTCGATGCCGCTGGCGCTGGCCAAGCGCAGCCATGTGCTGATCACCGAACAGTCGAAAGAACTCGACAAGACCCTGCTCGACGGGCTCGCGCGGGTCGGTTTCAGGCTCGATTTCGGCGACGGTGGCACCGGCTGGCAGTTCAAGTACCTCACCCGCGGCGGCGGCTATTATTTCAACGTCGGCTGCTCCGATCTCGTCGCCAGCGGCGCAATCAAGCTTGCCCAGTTCGCCGGTATCGAGACATTCGTGCCCGAGGGCGCACGGCTGAAGAACGGCGAGACTGTTGCCGCCGACCTCATCGTGCTCGCGACCGGCTACCGGCCCCAGGAAGAGCTGGTGCGGAAATTGTTCGGCGAGGCCACCGCCGCACGCGTCGGCCCGATCTGGGGCTTTGGCGACGGCCAGGAGCTGCGCAACATGTACACCCGCACGCCACAGCCGGGCCTGTGGTTCATCGCCGGCAGCCTCGCGCAATGCCGCATCAACTCGCAATATCTGGCGCTGCAGATCAAGGCGATCGAGGAAGGTCTGCTGCCGCGTGACGTTTGGCCGATGGCGAAGTTCACATAGCCCCCACCGTCATTCCGGGGCGATGCGTAGCATCGAGCCCGGAATCCATCTGGCCGCAAACTCTGTGGATGAATGGATTCCGGGCCTGCGCTTCGCGCATCCCGGAATGACGAGAGAAGAGAGAGGACGAAAAATGCCAACCATCCTGGGCACCGGCGAGCATCGCTACCGCGTCGTGGAGAATTTCGCAAAGCTGCCTGACGGCTGGAGCCTGACCGACGTCGCTTCCGTTGCGGTCGACAGCAAGGACCGCCTCTATGTCTTCAACCGCGGCGCACATCCGATGGTGGTGCTCGACCGCGAGGGGAATTTCATCAGAAGCTGGGGCGAAGGGCTGTTCTCCCGCGCTCATGGCCTGCACATCGATACCGACGACAATCTCTATTGCACCGATGACGGCGACCACACCGTGCGCAAATGCTCTGTTGACGGCAAGGTGCTGCTGACGATCGGCATCCCGAACAAGCCGGCGCCGTTCATGAGCGGGGAGCCGTTCCACCGCTGCACCCACACCGCGCTGTCGCCGAAGGGCGAGATCTATGTCTCTGATGGTTACGGCAATGCTTGCGTCCACAAATACACGCCGGACGGCAGGCTGCTCAAAAGCTGGGGCGAACCCGGGACCGATCCTGGTCAGTTCAACATCGTGCACAACATTGCAACCGATGCCGACGGTTGGGTCTACGTCGCCGACCGCGAGAACCATCGCGTCCAGGTGTTCGACGGCAACGGCAGATACGAGACGCAGTGGAACAATCTGCACCGGCCCTGCGCGCTGTGCGCTTGCGGCAGCGGCAAGCAACCGACCTTCATCATCGGCGAACTCGGTCCCGGCATGCCTGTCAACCGCAAGGTGCCCAATCTCGGCCCGCGGCTCTCGATCGTGGACAGCCGGGGCAACCGCATCGCCCGGCTCGGTGGCGAGCACGGCCCCGGCATCGAGACCGGAAAATTCCTGGCCCCGCACGGCCTCGCGCTGGATTCCCGAGGCGACATCTATGTCGGCGAGGTCGGCGTCACCGACTGGAAGACCAGCTTTCCAGACACCGAGATGCCGGCATCGGTGCGGGTGACTCGGTGTTTGCAGAAGCTGGAGAAAGTTACGGCGTAGGCGGCACCAAACACTCAGCGTCGTCCTGGCGAAAGCCAGGACGACGGCATGGAGAAGCCCCGCGCGAAGTCAAATCTCCCCGCTCACCTCGCGGCGGCGCTGCTCGGACTCTTCCGCATAGCGGCGCATCGCATGCGCCTCGGAGAGGGTCCCGAGCGGCCGCCGATCGCCGTCGGCCTCGATCACGGCGAGCGATTCCGCTTCGGCCGCGTCGAACACTGCGATCGCCTCCTGGATGTTCATCAGCGGATGCAGCGCGACGTCGGCATGGCGCAGGACGCCCGCGAGCCCCTTCTCAGTCTCGATGTCGGGCGCATGCGCCTCTGCGATCAGCACCAGCCCCGCATAATGCCCCTCGCCGTCGACCGCCACCACCTGGGTCTTCGAGCCCGGCGGGAATTTTTCGCGGAACGTCTCGATCGGCATCGCGGCATCCACCGTCGTCATGTCCTGCCGCATCATCCTGTTGACGGTCAGATCGCGAATCCAGCCGACATCGGCGGCGCTGCGGATGGTCTCGCCGCGCAGATGCAGCCGCCAGGTCGCGAACGAATAGCCGAACAACTCGCGGGTAATCATGGTCGAGATGATGACGGCCGCCAGCACCGCGGTGGAGAGCCAGAGATTGCCGGTCGATTCCAGCGCGATGAACGACATCGTCAAGGGACCGCCGATCACCGAGGCCGACAATGCGCTCATCCCGATGACGGCATAGGCGTTCGGATCGAGATTCAGCCCCGGCCACACCATGTCGACACCGGCGGCAAACAAGCGACCGCCAAGCGCGCCCATGAACAGGGTTGCGAAAAATAGTCCGCCGCGGAAGCCAGAGCCGAGCGAGATGATCGATGCAAGCGCCTTCAGTGCGAACACGCCCGCGATGAGGCTGAGCGGCATCGACACGATGCTGGTAAACTGCAGCGCGCCGTGGCCGGACGACATGACATGCGGCGTCAGCAAGGCCAGCCCGCCGACTGCGAGCCCGCCGAGCGCGGGGCGCAGCGGCGGCCACAGCCTGGTCCTGGCCAGCACCGCCTCACACAGCGTGACGCCGCGCATGATCGCGATGCCGGTCAATGCCGAGAGCAGCCCGAGCAGGGCCGCAATGGCAAGATCCCGGCCGAGCACATCGCCGACCGCGCCGACGACGATGCCAAGCCTCAGCTCCGTGAATCCGTGGGTCACGAAATAGCCCGCGACCGCGGCAACCCCGACCGGCGCCAGGCTCGCCGGCGTATAACCGCCGATCACCAGCTCGAAGGCGTAAAAGGCGCCGGCCAGCGGCGCGCCGAATGCGCCCGCGATCGCCGCCGCCGCGCCGCATCCGACCATGATCCGCTGGTCGTTGCGGCGCATGTGGAACGCGCGGCCGAGCGAGGCGGCAAGCCCGCTCGCAAGCTGGGTATAGCCGGCCTCGAGGCCGACCGAGGCGCCGACCCCGCTCGACCAGATCGTCTGCAATGCCACGATCACGCTGCCGCGGAACGACATTCGCCCGCCATAGAGCGCATTGGCTTCGATCGGGTCGACCTCGCGCCCCGGGCGCCAGCGCGACAGCAGCAGGAACACGAGCCCCAGCAGCAGCCCACCCAGGCTCGGAATCAGCAGGGCCCGCAGCGGGTCGATGCTCGACTGGGCGGACAGGCGCTCATGGATGTTGATGTTGAACAACAGTGCGTGAAGTCCGGCGACGGCCACGCTCATCGCCAGCACGACCACTCCGCCAATGGTGCCGATCAGCACCGCCAACAGCACCAGGCTGGTTTCATGCGCGCGAACGAATGCGCGAATGCGGCGCGGCGCCTCGAGATAGCGGGTCGATGTGGTCATCTGCAGCGGGTCATGGGCGGGGTCCGTGGACGGCCGTCAAGGCCTCACGGTACCCTTTAGCGGCCCTTATGGCCGGGACGCAATCGGGGCAGGAACATGGCGACCTGGCCGCGGATAAGCCGCTCATTGCTCTTCACAATCCCGTCACGCTGCCTGTAGTATGTGAGTGCATGCTGCTTCGCAGCTAATGGGAGTCAGGAGCGTTATTTGAACGCACATGTCTCACAAGGCGGTTGGCCGGTACTTGTGCTGAATGCGGACTTCCGGCCGCTAAGTTATTACCCGCTGTCGCTCTGGTCCTGGCAGGACGCGATCAAGGCGGTGTTTCTCGATCGCGTGAACATCGTCGAATATTACGACAGGGCGGTCCGAAGTCCGTCCTTCGAAATCCAGCTGCCGAGCGTCGTATCCCTCAAATCCTTCGTCAAGCCGTCGACCCACCCCGCCTTCACCCGCTTCAACGTCTTCCTCCGCGACCGCTTCATCTGCCAATACTGCTCGGCGGATGACGACCTCACCTTCGACCACATCATTCCGCGCAGCAAGGGTGGCCAGACCACCTGGGAAAACGTTGTCGCCGCTTGCTCGCCCTGCAATCTGCGCAAGGGCAATCTGACGCCGCAGCAAGCCAGGATGTTTCCGAGGCAGGCGCCCTATGCGCCGACCGTCCACCAGCTCCATCGCAACGGCCGGCTGTTCCCGCCGAACTATCTGCACGACAGCTGGCTCGACTATCTCTACTGGGATACGGAGCTGGATCCGTAGGCCGCGAGGCGTTCAGCGCATCTGTGCTGCGGCTTACAAGAACGTCAAAACACCTATTCAGCCACACCCCGATTTGAGCGGCCGAGGCAGCCGGCTGATTGCGCATGGTGTTCCGCCCAAGTAGCGGCGGAGCAGGAATGCTGCGACCTGCCTGGCGGCAAGGCGCGTCGCATTAACCTCCACAAGTTGAATTTCTTGACGGCCCACATGTGAAGTTAGAGAGTCGACGCAAGGACGCGCGCCCAGGCGGAGAAAATCCAGATTTGCTGCTTGCGTGATGTCGATCAACCCGAGGTTATCGACATTCTCTTGATTTTGCATTTGATCCTGCCGTCCGACGACGCTGTCGCATTTTTGCAAGAGACGAAGTGGCGGAACATGCATGTTGAGCTTAATGTCCCATACAGCTGTCGAGGTTGCGCATCCGCGTGACGGCCTATCGTTGGTGCCAGATCGTCCGCGTCAGCCCTCCGGACCAATAATCCAGGCTGACGGGCAAACGTCACGCAAGGGCGCTGCCAGGCCCATGACGACGGCAGACGTTCCCGCGGTCGCGCGTCTCTTCCTCAACGTCTTCAGGGGCGCTTGCACGCGTTAACCTTGGGATCTCCCTGCTACAGTGCGGCGGCGGGTACGAAGATCTATGAACAGCAGGACGGCCGTATCTCCAGCGCGCTCCTCTCGGTCCCGATGCGTTTCGTCGCCTGCGGCAATGTCGTTCCGGGGCGGCTTCTCGGCGTCTTCATGACGAACAAGGAGGCCGCAGGAGCAGCCCAGCTCAATCTTGGTTTACGGCCGAAACACGCTGATTTTTCGTTCTGTGACAGCGCATCGCCGACCAGCGCCAAGTCGCTGTTGGCCATCGGCGGAAAAACGATTCCGATACTGAACCTGGAATGGGTGCGGACCTTCCGTCCGCTGGGGGCACTCATCGGACGCCTTTCGTTGCGCTCTCCGCGCCGAAGCGATCTGGTCCTGGCAACGCTCGCTCGTCCCATTGACGCTCTGCTGAGCCGCCTGCGCGGCGATGAAGACATCGTGGGCGCGGCCGACCTGAAGGTGCTGGAGATGTCCGTTCCGGACTTCCTCGCGCACGCGCCCCGGCTCATTGCCCACCACGCCGTACGGCCGCTCTGGTCGGAGGACGAACTCGGTTGGCTGGTCGGCCTGGCAGCGCAGAACACCAAACTCGGCGCGTTCACGATCCGCGCGATCGCCGATCCCTCCGGCGCGATCATTGGCTGCTTTGTCTACTATGCGGCTCCGGGGCGGACCGTGCATGTTCTCAACGTCCTGTCACTTCCCGGCCAGGAGGCTGGCGTGCGGGCTGCGATGTTCCGCCATCTCGAGAGCACCGGCCATGTCGAAGCCCGCGGCCGTGCGCAACCGGCTCTGATGGCCGGCTAGGGATGCAGCGGTGGCTTCTATTCCGACACCGTGCCTTCGCCATGGCGTTGACACGCGTTCCGGAAGTGAACGAAGCCGTTGTGCGCGGTGATATCTATGTCGGAGGCCTCGCCGGCGAAGACTGGAGCCGGTTGATGCACGACTTCGGCTGAGATCGGGCACCGGAAGGTCCGCCGAGCTTCAGAACTGTTTTGCCAACAGGGTAAAGCCCTGGCGGATGTAATAGGCCAGCGGGTGTGCCGCGTCGTTCTGTTTCCACTTGTCCAGCGCCAGACGCAGCGTCCCCATCGCCACCATCGCGACCAGCCGAAGCCCGTCCCGTCGTGCCGGTGCAGGCCAAAGCTCGGACATCGCGTCCAGCAGGATCTGCTCTGTCTCGATGAAAACGGCTTCCTTTCGCGCGCGGAGCGCCTCGGTCGATTGCATCAGGCGATCGAAGACGACGGATTCCTTCGTCTCGTAGCGTGACGCGAGCTTGATCAGGCACTTCTGGACGGCCTCGAGCGGAGCCTGATCGGGGGGCTCGTCGAGCATCGTCGGCCTCAGCGCTTCCCGGAAGCCGCTATCATGCGCAGCCAGCAGAACGTCTTCTTTCGACTTGAAGTAATAGAAGAAGGTCCGGCGCGAGATGCCGGCGGCCTCCGCGATCGCATCGAGCGTCGTGCCTTCGTAACCGTGCTTCACGAACAGTTTCAAACCCCGTTCGATGATCCGCTCCGACGTCTCATGCCGCTTGCGTTCCCGCAGGCCCTGCGGCGGTTCCGACGCGCCTTTCATGTAAAACCCACTCCGTCGATCGCCACTTGCAATATTACACTCAGTGCGATAATAAATCGCACTGAGTGCGAATTTATAGTGAGATCGGTGGCATCTCTCAAGAGAGAATTGCTGCCGACAGGGATCAGGATTTGTCTTTCGATGTATGATGTTGTGATTGCCGGTGGCGGCCCCGTCGGCCTGTTTCTCGCCTGTGAACTACGCCTCGCAAACCTCTCGGTGTTGGTGCTGGAGCAGACCGAGGACCCGCGCTCGCCCCTGAAGCGGCTTCCATTCGGCATGCGCGGCCTGTCGGTGCCGACCATCGAAGCGTTCTACCGTCGCGGGCTGCTCGACGACATCGCGACGCCGCCACGCGCGAAAGACGACGCGGAAAGCAGCAACGCTCCGGCATCGGCGCATTGGATGCAACAGCCGCGCCGCCCGGCTGGCCATTTCGCCGGCATCCAGTTTTTCCATGACAACATCGATCACGCGAAGTGGCCGTATCGCTTGCCCGGTCCGGCCGGCACGAACATAGCGGTCGAGATGGAGCACCTCGAATCCGCCCTGGCCGCGCGCGCAAGCGCGATGGGGGCCGAGATCAGGCGCGGCGTCGGCGTCGAGGATTTCGATCAATCGGACGAAGACGTGACCATTCGCGCTGACGGTGAGACCTTTCGCGGACGCTGGTTCGTCGGTTGCGATGGCGGCCGCAGCACGGTCCGCAAGGCTTGCGGCTTTGCGTTCGTCGGCACCGATCCCGAGTTCACCGGCTATTCCGTTGAGGTCGAGATGGCCGATCCGGACATGCTCCGCCCGGGCCGCCACTACACGCCGACGGGCATGTATACCTACGCGCTACCAGGCACGATCGCGATGATCGATTTCGACGGTGGCGCTTTCCACCGAATCCAGCCGACTACGCTTGAGCATGTGCAAGCGGTCTTGCGCCGCGTCTCCGGCACCGACGTCACCTTGACCGCCCTTCAGCTTGCCACCACCTGGACGGATCGCGCCCACCAGGCGACCGCATATCGCAACGGGCGGGTGCTGCTCGCCGGCGACGCCGCGCACATCCATTCCCCCCTCGGCGGCCAGGGGCTCAACCTCGGGCTTGGCGACGCGATGAACCTGGGATGGAAGCTGGCGTCCACGATCCGTGGCGACGCGCCGGCCGGCCTGCTCGACAGCTATCTGAGCGAGCGCCATCCGGTTGGAGCACAGGTCCTCGACTGGTCGCGCGCCCAGGTCGCGCTGATGCGGCCGACGAGGAGTTCGCGCGCGCTCGAAGCGATCATCCGCGATCTCATCGACACGCGTGACGGCGCGACATACTTCGCCGAGCGCGTCTGGGGCTTGTCTCTCCGCTATGATCTTGGCGGCGGCCATCCGCTGGTGGGCCGCAGCGTACCTGATTTCGAGTTGGCCGACGGGACAAAGCTCGGCGAACTCCTCAGGACGGGACGAGGCCTGTTGCTGGATTTTGACGCGCGGGCACCGCTGCGGGCGCTCGCAGGCCGCTGGAGCGACCGGATCGCGTATGTCGCAAGCGACGTGAAGGATCGGCTGGGGTTTAGCGCGGTGCTCGTGCGCCCCGATGGCTTCGTCGGCTGGGCCGCTGAATCGGCCCCCGACCTTGAGGAAGCGTCTCAGGCCGCGTCGCGATGGTTCGGCGAACCCAACGAGGCGCAGTGAATCCTTCACCCGGCGTCGACACATCCCTCCATGATCCGATCGATCTCGGCGCGCGATAGAACGCCGAGTTCGGCAATGAACACGATCCGTGTTCGCGGCACGCCGGGCGCCGGCACTCCGCCGGGTGCCAGCGTTGCGCGTCCGCCCGCGAGTTGAAACACCATCAGCCGCCCGGGCTGCTCCACCGTCTCGAACAATCCCTTCGCGCGCGCGAGCTTCGGCGCCAACCGGCCGATCGCCTGCTGCAAGCGCGGCAACGACACCGGCCGTTCCGACGTCCAGCTCAGCGTCTCGAACCGATCGAACGTCGGCCGCCGCGGCCCCGGCTCGCGCGGCTCCGGCACATGATCAACATCAGTAGGAAACAACAATGCCGTCGGCACCTCGCCATGCACCGCGTCGACGATCACCGCGGCAGGACGCAATGCCCGGATCGCATCGCGCATTCGCGCGCGGCTCCCCGCATCCACCAGGTCCACCTTGTTCAGCGCCACCACATCGGCGGCCCGCAATTGGGACCGTACCAGCGCATCGTTCAACATAGACGTAGGTTGCGTCGCGTCCACCACGCACAGCACGGTCTCGAGCGGCGCCTCCGTCCAGACCACCGGGTCCATCAGGTTGCGCACGATATCGGAGGGATCGGCCACCCCGCTGGTCTCGATCACGATGAATTCGGGGCGCGGATCACGCCGCAGCAACGTTGCGAGCGTGCGAAGCAGATCGCCTTCCAACGTGCAGCAGATGCAGCCATTGCTCAGGCTCACCACGCCGTCGCTGGCACCTGCGATCAGCTCCGCATCGATGTTAACAGCGCCGAAATCGTTGACGACGGCGGCAATCCGCCGTCCCTCCGCGTGCGCGAGCAGGTGGTTGACGACCGTGGTCTTGCCCGCTCCCAGGAAACCCGCGACGAGCAGGATCGGGACCGGCACAATCAGCTCGCGGTGACGACGGGCCGGCGCACCGGCCGGCCGGGCCGCGCCGCCACATCCATCACGCCGTCTGATATCAGCGGCTGGCCGCTGACGACCAGATGCCGGACGCCCTCCGATGCGCGGTTCATCGCGGTGAAGGTCGCGCGGTCACTCAGCGTCTCGAAGTCGAACGCCACGATGTCGGCATCGGCGCCCGCCTGCAGCTTGCCTTTGCTGCGCATCGCCGGCGTGCTGGCGGAGAGGATTTCGGCCGGGATCAGCGCGCATTTGCGGATGCCTTCCATCAACGACACCTTCCGGCGCTCGCGCACCCATTCGCGGATGAAGCGGGTGAAGCAACCCGCCGAGCGCGGATGCGAGGTGGCGTCGTCCGGCAGCGGCCAAGCGTCGCCGGTGTAGACGCTGCCGTCCGACAGCGTCCAGGGCATCGCGTCGGATGCGATCGCGCCGCCGGGATACAGCACCGACATGTCGAGGAGGTCGCGATGGTGCGGGTTGTTCTCGATATCCAGCACGTGCCAGAGCACCAGCGTGGAGGGCTCTTCCGCCTGGGCCGCCAGCAATTCCTCCCGGCTTCCAAAGCGGTGCCCGTCGGTCACGCGCTGCACCGAATCGTAGCCGAGGCCATTGCGCTCCTCGAATTCGGGATCGCTGAAGAAGGCCGCCGCCAGCACGGTCGAACCGGTCCCGTAAGGATACGCCTCCACCGTGATCGGCAGGCCCTGCGCCTGCGCCTTGGCGATCAGCACGGCACAACGCTCGACGTCGGTCTTGCTGGACGAGTTGAAATGGCAGATGTGCATGTGCGCGCCGGTGGCGCCGGCATAGCCGATCAGGCGGATATAGGCCTCGGCCGCGCTTTCCGGGTCGATGCGCGACATATAGGCGACGTGGGTGAAGGTCGGCACATTTTGCGCCGCCGCCAGCTGGCACACCGCGGTGAGCTCCTGCACGCCGGCGCCCGGGGCATAGGCGTTGAGAATGCCGATGCCGATGCCGCCCTCGTTCAGGCCGTTGCCAATGCGCTCAAGGATACCGGCGATCTCGGTTTCGCTGGCGACATTGTCCATCCAGCGGCGATCACGCATCGCGTTGCCGAATGCCTCCAGCGAGCTTTCCGCGTTGGAGCCGGTCATCGCGCCGATCCGGGCGAACGCCCAGTTGGTGGCGGCGCCGTAGTTCAGCACGCGTCCCTTTGCGGCCTGGCGCTGATACCAGGATGCGACCGGCAACACGCCGGCCTCGAGGTCGAGCGTCGTCGTCACGCCGTCGAAGGCCTGCATGCGGTCTGCGGGGATGGTCTGGCCATGCGCGTGGAGGTCGATGAAGCCGGGCGCCACCACGAGCCCGGTCGCGTCGATCTGGCGCTCAGCGCCGCCGAGCCCGGTGCCGACAGCGGCGATCCGGCCATCCACCACCGCCACGTCGCCGATAGCGTCCATCCCGCTGGCCGGATCCACCACCCGGCCGCCGCTGATCACCAAACCACCCATCTTGCTGCTCCCGCATTCCGAAACTGAGGTCCCCAAGGCCGGACGGCCCGCGAGAGGCTTACGACCGGTGCCATGCGGGGCCAAGACACAAAAATGCATCGCACTCATCGCAACAACCGGGTCAGGATTGTTGCGACAACCCGCAGAGGATCAAATCCCCTCGAACTGCAACCGCGCCAGCCGCGCATAGAGGCCGTTGGCGGCGACCAGCTCTGTGTGGGTGCCCTGCTCGACGATCTTGCCCTGGTCCATCACCAGGATGCGGTCGCAGGACAGCACGGTCGCGAGCCGATGCGCGATCACGAGCGTAGTGCGCTGGCGCATCAGCTCTTCCAGTGCGGTCTGCACCAGCGTCTCGCTTTCGGCATCGAGTGCCGAGGTCGCCTCGTCGAGCAGCAACAGCGGCGCATCGCGCAAAATCGCGCGTGCGATCGCGATGCGCTGGCGCTGGCCGCCGGACAGCGTCACGCCGCGCTCGCCGAGCTGGGTCTCGAAGCCGCCGGGCAAGCGGCGCAGGAATTCGGTGGCGTGCGCCAAATCCGCAGCGCGCTCGACCTCGGCATCCGATGCATCGGGGCGGCCGAAGCGGATGTTGTCGCGGGCGCTTGTCGCGAATACCACGGAATCCTGCGGCACCAGCGCGATGCGCTTCCGGACGTCGACGGGATCGACCTCTTTGATGGGCACGCCGTCGAGCGAGATCGTGCCCGACTTCGGATCGTAGAAGCGCAGCAAGAGATGGAACAGCGTGCTCTTGCCTGCGCCGGACGGGCCGACGATCGCGACCTTCTCGCCCGAGCGGACCGACAGCGAGACGCCGTCGATGGCCAGCGCATTGGGCCGGGTCGGATAGGCGAAGCTGACCTGATCGAAGCCGACATCGCCGCGCGCCGGCTGCGGCAACGCGCGCGGCCTGGCGGGAGCAGCGATCTCCGGCTTGACCCGCACGATCTCGAACAGCCGCTCGGCAGCCCCCGATGCGGCCGAGACCTCGCCCCAGACTTCGCTGAGCTGGCCGAGGCCGCTCGCGGCGAACGCCGCATAGAGGATGAATTGTCCGAGCCGTCCCGGACTGATCGCCCCGGTCAGCACATCGTGTGAACCGACCCAGAGGATCAGGACCACGCTGGAGAAGACGATGAAGATCACGATCAGCGTCAGCACCGCGCGCGCCTTGGTCGAGCTGCGCGCCGCCTCATAGGCCTGTTCGACCTCGCGGGCAAAGCGGGTGTTGGCGAACCGCTCGCTGGTATAGGCCTGCACGGTCCTGATCGCGCCGATCAATTCGGAGGCGTAGGCGCTGGCATCCGCCAGCGTATCCTGCGCGTTGCGCGACAGCCGCCTGACCCAGCGGCCGAACGCCACCAGCGGAATCACGATGATCGGGATCGCCAGCAGCACGAAGCCGGACAATCGGGGACTCGTGATCACCATCATCGCGGCGGCGCCGATGAACAGCATCATGTTGCGCAGCGCGATCGAGACGGAGGCGCCGACCGCCGATTTGATCTGGGTGGTGTCGGCGGTGAGCCGCGACACCAATTCGCCGGAGCGCGAGGAATCGAAGAACGCCGGCGATAGCGCGACGAGATGCGCAAAGACGTCGCGCCGGAGATCGGCGACGATGCGCTCGCCGATCGTCATCACGAGGTAGTAGCGCGAGGCGCTGGCGGCGGCGAGAGCCGCGACCACCGCGATCATCACGCTGAAATAGCTGTTGATCATCGCGATGCCTTCGGGCGTGAAGCCCATGTCGATCATCCGCCGCACCGCGACCGGCACGATCAGCGTGGTGATCGCCGCGACCGTGAGCGAGATGAAGGCGAGGATCGCGCGGCCCTTGTAGCGCGCCACATAGGGTGCAAGCGCCAGCAACGGCCGCAAGCGGGCGCTGTTCTTGGCCGGCTCAGTGAGCTGGCTCTCGATGAAGGCTTCCTCCTCGAGCAAGGCGTCGCGCGGGGGCTGCGGCGTGCCGCGAGGGGGCTCAATCTGTTCGGCTACGCTCATGAATCCCGGACCGGTTTCTGCGCCCCCAGATAGGCCCGTCCACCCCGGCTGGCAAATGGGCGGAAAGTCCCAATCCGGTGATAGTTTTGGCTGGTTTCCTGGCCTTGTTTTAGGAGGCCCCATGGGTTATAGAGCCGCCCAAATCCCGTATCCGATTGATCTTGAGACGGGCGCCGGCGCGCCGAAGGAACTGTCATGAAAGCCGATATTCACCCGAATTATCATACGATTAAGGTCGTCATGACCGACGGCACCGAGTACCTGACCCGGACCACCTGGGGCAAGGAAGGCGACACGCTGAACCTCGATATCGACCCCAAGTCGCACCCGGCCTGGACCGGCGGCAGCCAGCAGCTGATGGACCGTGGCGGCCGTGTCTCGCGCTTTCAGAAGAAGTTTTCGGGCTTCCTCAAGAAGGACTAAGCCTGATCAGATCGCCTCTGCGATCCGATGCAAACGCCCCATCGCGGGGGCGTTTTTGTTTGTGGGGTGGGTCGATGCGCTGCCGCTGCCTGATATTCGCTGTCGTCCCTGCGGAAGCAGGGACCCATACGCCGCGGCGGGTGTCGTACGCGAGACTCGTCGTACCAGCGTTGCACAACGACTGACATCGGTGATTATGGGTCCCGGCCTGCGCCGGGACGACACCGAGTATGTTGCACGGCTTGTGAGTCTTACATCCGCGCTCGAAGGAAATTGCGAGAGCGATGCACGCGTTAGCTACGCCCTGCGCTACCGATCCTGGAACGCCAACCGCGCGCCGAGGCCGATCAGGATGCTGCCGCCGATCTTCTGCATCAATCGCTGCGACCTGCGCGAGCGCTGCAGCTTCGACATCACTGCGCTGGCGAACACCACGCAGACGATATCGACCATCGAGAACATCAGATTGACGATGATGCCGAGCACGAGAAGCTGGCTCCAGACCGGCAGGCTTGCAGATGCGTCGACGAATTGCGGCAGGAACGCCAGGAAGAAGATAGCGGTCTTCGGATTGAGCACCTCGACGGCGATGCTTTGCGCGAACGCGCGCTGCGCCGAGACGGGTGCAAGCTCCGGCCGCTTCGCACTGTCGCGATCGCGGAACAGCGACAGGCCGAGCCAGACCAGATAGGCCGCGCCGAGAAGCTTCATCGCCATGAACAGCGGCGGCACCGCATGAAACAGCAGTGCGAGGCCGGCGGCCGCGGCGAACACATGCACGTAACCGCCGAGATGCAGGCCGAGCGAGGCCATCAGGCCGGCGCGCCTGCCGCCCGCCAAGGTGCGGGCCGCGGCATAGAGCATGGCCGGACCCGGCATCAATGCAAAGGTCGCGGTCGTGATCGCGAAGGCGATGTACAATTCCATTTCGGACACTGGCCTCAGGTGGTCGGGATCATCGCGGCGACTTCGTGATCGCTGGGCCTGTCGCTTTCGCCGAGACCCGCGACGACGCCGGCGCGATCCTCGATCTTGCGGTTCTGGCTCATCTTCTTCTTCGCATCTAACCGCGTGATCGGCATGCGGAAGCCGACGATGCCGCGGAGCTGCGCCTTAATGAAATCGGCCGGCGCGTCGCTGACCTGCCAGACCTCTTCACGCGACTTCTCGTGCAGCTGCGTCAACCGCGTCACGATATCGAGCAGGCGATCCGCATCCTCGAAGAACTCGGCCGATCCATAGGCGTGCACGGAGACGTAGTTCCAGGTCGGCACCACCTTGCCGTGCTCGGCCTTGGTCACATACCAGGACGGCGTCACATAGGCGTCGGGCCCGGTGAAAACAGCCATCGCCTCGCCGATCGCCGCCGTCTTCCACTGCGGATTGGGCCGCGCGACGTGGCCATAGAGCGTGCCGTATTCGCCCTCGCTCTCGCTAAGCATCAGTGGCAGCGGCGTTCCGATCAATCCGTCCGCGGTGGACGTGACCAGCGTCGCGAGCCGCGAGGCGCGCATCGCGGCGTGGATCGCACCGAGTTCGTCGATCTTGAAGTGCGGCGGCAGGTACATAGCAAACCTCATCAGTGATGGCTCGCATGATAGCGGCAAAGTGGTCTATGATAAGGACCACTTGCTGTCATTTTGACTAGGCCACTATGCCACGCCCTCGCGCCACGACAAGTATTCCCTGCCTCGGAACGGTCGACCGCGC
The DNA here is from genome assembly GCF_000938235.1 of Bradyrhizobium sp. LTSPM299. NCBI lineage: Bacteria > Pseudomonadati > Pseudomonadota > Alphaproteobacteria > Hyphomicrobiales > Nitrobacteraceae > Bradyrhizobium > Bradyrhizobium sp. LTSPM299. Next base: position 117,211 of record NZ_JYMU01000017.1, on the reverse strand, counting down.
CGCAGGGCAGGTCGGACGCCAGATCGCACAGGCATTGCGCGCAGCCATTGCCGGCAATCAGCTCAAGGCAGGCGAATTGCTGCCCTCGACCCGCGCGCTGTCGGCCTCGCTCGGCGTGGCCCGCGGCACTGTGGTCGAGGCCTTCGAGCAGTTGCAGGCCGAGGGCTATCTGGAAACGCAGATCGGCGCCGGCACGCGGGTGGCGGCAATGCTCGCAGAGCAGCCGCGGCCAGCCCGTCCAAAGCTCGACCGGAATGCCCCGACATCGCCCCTTCCGATGACACCGCGCGCCAAACGGCTTGGCGCGGTCGCGGCCGCCTTCACGCCGATACCGGAAGCGCCGTTTGCGATTCCCGTTCCTGGCGGCGCCGTCGCTCCTGATGACAATTGGCGGCGGCTCGGCAACCGGGTGCGGGCCTCGCGCGCCGCGGCGCCGTCGAGCTATGGCGATCCGCGCGGCGTGATGGAATTGCGGCAGGCGATCGCCGACTATGTCCGCAAATCGCGCGCGGTGCATTGCGAGCCCGGACAGGTGATGATCACCGCCGGCACCCAGCAGGGGCTTTACCTCGCCGGCCGCGTGCTGCTCTCGCGCGGCGATCATGTCTGGGCCGAGGATCCCGCCTATCCCGGCATGACCGCCGTGCTCGACGATCTCGACGTCGTGACGACGCACGTCCCGGTCGATGCGCAGGGCATCGACGTCGACGCCGGAGTGGCCGCCTGCCCGAACGCGACGGCAGCCTTCGTCACGCCCTCGCATCATTATCCGCTGGGCATGCCGATCAGCATGGCGCGGCGCAAGGCTCTCGTCGCATGGGCGCAGCGCCGCAACGCCTGGATCGTCGAGGACGATTACGACAGCGAGCTGCGTTACGCCGGCCATCCCTTCCCATCGCTGCAAGGCCTCGATCCGTCGCGCGTGGTCTATCTCGGCACGCTGAGCAAGGTGCTATTTCCTTCGCTGCGGCTTGGTTATGTCGTCGCGCCGCTGCCGCTGATCGATGCCTTCGCCGGCGCACGCGCGCTGCTCGACCGGCATTCACCGACCGCCGACCAGCACGTGCTGGCAGCCTATATGCGGGAGGGTTTCTTCGAAGCCCATATCAGGCGCATCCGCGGCGTCTACGCGGCGCGCCGCGCAACACTGATCGCGGCGCTCGAGCGCCACATGCCTGATGATGTCACACTGCAGCCGAGCGATCAGGGCATGCATCTGCTGCTGTGGTTGCCGCAGGGCGCAGACGATGTGCGGCTGGCGAAGGCAGCACTTGCCGAGGGGATCGTCGCGCGGGCGATTTCACCGATGTACAAGGCGAAGCCGCGGTCCGGCCTGATGCTCGGCTTCGGCGGATTCGCGCCCGAGGAGCTGGAGGCGGCGGTGATGCGCCTGCGCAAGGTGATGGATCGGCACGGTACGCCGCGGCGGACCATAAGCAGCTAGACCATTTAGTAAAGTCGCAGCTTCTTAGGCTGAGCCCAAGAATAGACGCACGACAAATGGCGAAGGGACGACTGTCACTTCATCGCTTCTCGAAGACGGTTGCGTACGTCTGATGGGGAATAGTCGTAACCCGAGACGTGCGTACCTGACCAGTTTATGCCGACCATCAAGCCATCACTTTCTAACCCCACCAACCAACGCTCCAAGAACTCAGAAAGAGCCAGACGATGCGTCGTGAAGCCGCGATATGCGAGTACGTTGTCGATTATTCGTTGCGCACGGTCTTCGCTCGACCAGAACGGCATTGAGGTTTCACTCGACGGGTTTGTGGATGTCGGGAATCCCGCATCATCTCGGATGGTCCATAAGGCGTTGTTTTTTACAACGTCCGAGAAGAAATTGTGGGCGTGTGCCGCGGCGATGCTCATTGCAACATCTAATCAAGAAGGGCGGAACGTCTTCGTTCCGCTAGTCCTAGGCGCGCGCCGACTTCAGTCAGAGGACACGGCCTGGGCCCCGCCACGCGTCGTGACGCCTGACGCTTACCGCTCGAACGCGGCCTTCAGCCGGTTGAGCTGCGGCACCAGCGGATTGCCGATCGAGGCGTGATCGGGGGCAGGCGCATGGATCGTGGTGTCGAGCCGGCGCACCCTCGTTTGCAGGTCCATCGAGCGGGAGATCAAATCCTGCAATTGCTGCGGCAGTTTCTCGATCATGTCGGATGCGCCGGGATCGGCGGCCGACAGCTTGACCTTGGTCTTTTCGCGATTGGCCTGGGTCAGCGTCATCTCGCCTTCCTTGACCGCGCGATGCAGCAGCAGCCAGGACGCCAGCTGCATCAGCCGCGTGGTCAGGCGCATGCTCTCGGTGGCATAGGTCAGGCTGACGGCGCGTTCGAGCGCCTTGGCTTCGTTGCGGCCGTCGCCGTCGAGATAGGCTGCGGTCTGCTCGACCAGGTCCATACCTTCCCGGAACAGCACGCCAAAGGCCGCAGAATTGGTCAGCCGTTCACTGAACAGCACGAGACCGGATTCGCTCAGGGAACGATCCGCCATGGTTAACGCCCTCACACCACCGTAACGCCCGCCGGCGTCTGACGCGCCGGCTTATGATGAACAAATCATTGCGCGGGCGTGGCCAAGAGTCCAGCCGCAACCATAGTTATGGTTTCCAGCTGGTGGGGCGCACAAAAAAGAGCCGCCGTTTCCGGCGGCTTTTGAAGTTGATAACAGGGAGGCGTCAAACAGAGTGGACAGGAGCCACTCGGTGTCCAAACGAGGACAATAAAGTCATAATCGAGAAAGCCTAACGAACGGTAAATGAGCGGATTTCTTGAGACTTTGTTTGCCATGTCGGCCAATGGCCCAGTCTGGGACAGGACCTAAGTCCACCCACGAGTCGTCCCGGCGACGGCCGGGACCCACAACCACCAATGCCCGTGTTGCGCGCAGCTATGGCCCCAGCGATGCGCGACGAGGAGTAGCGGTGGTTATGGGTCCGGCTTTCGCCGGGACGACGTGAGCGCAAGCGACCAGCGTGACTTATTTCTCCGGACAACCAACCCCGGCATCGGAATAGTTGGCGTCGCAGAATTGATCGCAGCGGCCCCTCTGCGACTTCGCCATATCAACACAGGCTTTGTTGGCAGGCAGTTCGTTGCACGCGGCAAGGTTCGATTCGAACAGCCGCCGGCAGTCGCGCTCCTTGCATTCGCGCGCGGTTCTTTCGCCCTTCGAACAATTTGCCGGCGTGACGGACAAGGCCGGGAGGGCCGCACCGGCAATCATCACGGCCGCGATCAAGCCGACCAGACACGTTGCTCTCACTGTCGCCTCTTGAATTACGACTTGAAGATGCTGTTCGCGGCATCCTTTGACGCGCGCTTCTTCGTCATCGCCACGTTCAGGCGGTCGATCTCGGCATTCAAAAGCGCGATGCGCTCGGTCAGTTCCTCGACCGACAACAGCGCGAGATCCTGTCCGATCTCGTGGGTGATCTTCTTCCGCGGGCGGTCGTCTTCCTCAATCGGCATGTGTCCTCCCGGCCATTCCCGAAGCCTGATCTGGCATTTTGCACCACGAGATGATATCTATCCGCCTGCAAGGAGAATTTGCAGTGACTTTCGTGTGTGCGCAACATCTGACGCGAATGCCCCGGCCCGACCGCAAGGAGTCTGACCGGACGGGATAGATGCGCGTCGATGCGCACCAGGCATGAGCCGACCCCAAGCCCTTCCGATCACGCGGGAGGGCTTTTTGATTTTCCGGTTTGATTTTTCCGGGGTCGGCGTTGTCAAACGCGAAAGAACGCACCCATGACCAAGATTCTCATCACCAGCGCCCTTCCTTATGTGAACGGCGTCAAGCACCTCGGCAATCTCGTCGGTTCCCTGCTACCCGCCGACGTCCATGCCCGCTACCGGCGGCAAACCGGCTGCGATGTCCTGTTCATCTGCGCGACCGACGAGCACGGCACGCCCGCCGAACTCGGCGCCATCGCAGCCGGCCAGGATGTCAGGACCTTCTGCAACACCCAACACACCGTCCAGGCCGACATCTACCGCCGGTTCGCGCTCTCCTTCGATCATTTCGGGCGCACCAGCTCGCCGCAGAACCGGGCACTGACGCAGCACTTCTATCGCAAGCTCGACGCCGCCGGACTGATCGAGGCACGCGAAGTCCAGCAGGTCTGGTCGCCCGCCGACCGGCGCTTCCTGCCCGACCGCTACGTGCTCGGCACCTGCCCGCATTGCGGCGATGCTTCCGCGCGCGGCGATCAATGCGACCATTGCGACACACTGCTCGATCCGCCCGAGCTGATCGCGCCGCGATCGGCCCTGTCCGGCGACCATGCGCTCGAGCTCCGCCAAAGCCGTCATCTGTTTTTGCGCCAGTCGCAACTGGTCGCGAAGTTGAGTGCGTGGATCGACAGCCGCACCGGCTGGCCGCCGTTCGTTGTCTCGACCGCGAAGGGCTGGCTCAACGCCGAACTTAGAGATCGCTGCATCACGCGCGATCTGGCCTGGGGCATTCCGGTGCCGCGCGAGGGATTCGACGGCAAGGTGTTCTACGTCTGGTTCGATGCGCCGATCGGCTACATCGCAGCCACGCAGGAATGGGCGGCCGCAGAGCCAGGCCGCGACTGGCGGACATGGTGGTGGCAGGCCGATGACGTCAGCTACATCCAGTTTCTCGGCAAGGACAACATCCCGTTCCACACCGTGAGCTTCCCGGCGACGCTGATCGGCTCCGGCGAGCCGTGGACGACGGCCGATGTGATCAAGGGATTTCACTGGCTGAATTACGAAGGCGGCAAGTTCTCCACCAGCCGCAATCGCGGCATTTTCACCGACCAGGCGCTGGAGGAATTGCCGGCCGACCTTTGGCGCTGGTGGCTGATATCAAACGCGCCTGAAAGTGCCGACACCGATTTCAGCGTCGCGAAATTCGTCTGTGACGTGAACAAGGATCTCGCCGACATCTTCGGCAACCTCGCCAACCGCATCATCAGCTTTGTCCATCGCGCCTTCGATGGCCGCATCCCCGCAGGCGGCGTGCCCGACGAGGCCGAGCGGCGGCTTGCGGATGATCTGGAGCTGCGCATCGCGGCGCTCCGCGACCATCACGATGCGCTGGAATTTCGCGCCGCCGCCGCCGCGACCCGCGCCATCTGGGATCTCGCGAATGCCTATCTGCAGCACACAGCACCTTGGACGGCGATCAGGAACGATCGCCTTCGCGCCGCCGTGGTGACGCGGACCGGGCTCAATCTCGTCGGCATCTGCGCGGTGCTGGCGTGGTGCATCGTGCCTCAGCTGTCGGAACGGGTGCTGCGCGCCTTCGGCCGCGACGATGCCGTGCCAAGCTGGCCCAATGGCCCACTCGCTGACCTGCTCGACGCCGGCGCCGGCACGCCCGTGGCGCAACTCGGCCCGCTGGTTGAAAAAATCACGCCTGAGCGAGCAGGCCAACTGGCTGCAAGGTTTGGGGTCTAGGCGTTTCACTTCGGCGGAAAAGGCGTTATGCCATCCGCCGATCCCCTTCCCTGACCAAGGACGCACCATGCCACAGGTCCCCACGCAAATGACCGTCGTCGCCATCAGCAAGCCGGGTGGCCCGGAGGTGCTGGTGCCCGAGACCCGCGCGGTGCCGGTCCCAGGTCCGGGCGAGATCCTGGTCAAGGTCGCGGCCGCCGGCGTCAACCGTCCCGACGTCGCGCAGCGCTCCGGCTCTTATCCGCCGCCGCCCGGCGCAAGCGACCTGCCCGGCCTCGAGATCGCAGGCGAAGTGGTCGCGCTCGGCGAAGGCGCTCACCGGCACAAGCTCGGCGACAAGGTGATGTCGCTGGTCGCCGGCGGCGGTTACGCGCAATATTGCATCGCGCAGGACGCGCAGGCGATGACCGTGCCGCCGGCGCTGTCGATGCAGGAAGCCGGCGCCACGGCGGAAACGCTGATGACGGTCTGGCACAATGTGTTCGAGCGCGGCGCGCTGAAGGCCGGCGAGACGCTGCTGATCCATGGCGGCTCGTCGGGCATCGGCACCATGGCGATCCAGCTGGCGAAAGCGTTCGGCGCCAAGGTGATCGTCACCGTCGGCTCCAAGGACAAGGCCGAGGCCTGCCTCAAGCTCGGCGCCGATCACGCGGTGAACTACAGAAGCGAGGATTTCGTCGAGGCCGTGAAGACATTCACGGGCGGGAGGGGAGCCAACGTCATCCTCGACATGGTCGGCGGCGACTACATCGATCGGAACTACGATGCCGCCGCCGTCGAGGGTCGCATCGTCCAGATCGCGTTCCTCTCGGGAACACCAAAGGCATCAGCCAATTTCGCCAAGCTAATGGTCAAGCGTCTCCATCACACCGGCTCGACGCTGCGTCCCCGTAGTAATGCGGATAAGGCGGCAATGGTCGCGGCCATCGAGGCGAAGGTGATGCCGCTGCTGTGCGACGGCCGCATCAAGCCGCTGATGGACAGCACATTCCCGCTGGAAAAGGCCGCGGACGCACACCGGCGCATGGAGACCAGCGAACATATTGGCAAAATTGTGTTGGTCGCTTAACGATCGCGACCGAAGCAGGGGTGGAAACCCTTTGATTTCCTTCGCTTTCGTGTCATCTATCGCGCCACCGAGCCGGTCGCCGGGCTCGGACAGATTGTCGATCGCGGAGTACTGACATTGCGTCTGATCAGGTGCCTTGCGCTGTTGGCGCTGGGCCTCATGATTTTTGCCGCTGCGCCTGACGCGTACGCGATCGACGCCGTCAGCGTCCGCGGTGACGCGCCCGCGATCGACCTGACCGCCGTGCTTGACCATCAGCACACCGAGGCCGACCGCATCCAGGTTTCCACCGCGCCCGGAACCGACGGCATCGTCCGCCGCATCGAGGTCCGCGCCCGCGAAGGCGGCCAGAACTGGGTGGTGTTCGCGCTCGCCAACAACACCGACGACCAGCTCGACCGCCTGATCGTTGCGCCGCACTATCGCATCGTGTCATCAGGCCTGCTGTGGCCCGACCTCGGCCTGTCCCGCATCGCCACCATCACACCGTCGGTCGGCGACCGTCCGGAGCGGCAGGAGAGCCCGACCGCCGACGTGTTCCGCATCACGCTCGATCCCGGCGCTGTCGTCACCTATGTGGCGGAGCTGCGCACCGACAAGCTGCCGCAGCTCTATCTGTGGGAACCCGACGCCTACAAGGACAAGGTCAACTCGTTCACGCTCTACCAGGGCATCGTGATCGGCATCTCCGGACTTCTAGCCCTCGTGCTCACCATTCTGTTCGTCGTGAAGGGCTCGATCATGTTCCCGGCCGCCGCCGCGCTGGCCTGGGCGGTTCTGGTTTACATCGGCGTCGACTTCGGCTTCTGGGGCAAGGTGCTCGACATGTCGAACAACGCCGAGCGCGTCTGGCGCGCGGCAGGCGAGGCGATCCTCGCGGCGACATTGCTGGTGTTCCTGTTCGCCTATCTCAATCTCAGCCGATGGCACGTCCGCTACTCGCACATCACGATCGGCTGGCTCGCCTTCCTCGGCTCGCTGGTGGCGCTTGCGCTGTTCGATCCTGCGGTCGCCTCCGGCATCGCGCGGATGTCGCTGGTGATGATCGCGTTCGCCGGCTTTGCGCTGATCGTCTATCTCTCGACCCACGGCTTCGACCGCGCGGTGCTGCTGATCCCGACCTGGTTCCTGCTGGTGATCTGGGTGATCGCGGCCGGCATGACGGTCGCCGGCTCGGTGACCAACGACATCGTCGGCCCGGCCTTGCTCGGCGGCCTCGTGCTGATCGTGATGCTGATCGGATTTACGGTGATGCAGCACGCCTTCGCCGGCGGCGGCGCGACCACCGGAATCGTCTCCGACGTCGAGCGCCGCGCGCTGGCGCTGACCGGCTCGGGCGACCTGATCTGGGACTGGGACGTCTCCGCCGACAAGGTGTTCACCAGCCCTGAAACCGAAGCCCTGCTCGGCCTCAAGCGCGGCACGCTGGAAGGTCCCGCCGCCAAATGGCTGGAGGTGCTGCATCCGCTCGATCAGGACCGCTTCCGCGCCGCACTCGACAGCGTGCTCGACCAGCGCCGCGGCCGCCTGGTGCAGGATTTCCGGCTGCGCACCCCGGATGGCCATTTCATGTGGTTCGCGCTCAAGGCGCGGCCCGTGGTCGGCTCCGATGGCGAAGTCTCGCGCGTGGTCGGTACGCTGACCGACGTCACCGAGGCCAAGAACGCCGAAGAGCGGATGCTTCATGACTCCGTGCATGACAATCTGACCGGCCTGCCGAACCGCCGGCTGTTCATGGATCGCCTCGGCGCGGTCGCAAACCTCGCCAAGACCATGCCGGCGCTGCGGCCGACGCTGATGGTGATCGATCTCGACCGCTTCAAGCAGGTCAACGATTCCGTCGGCATCGCGGTCGGCGATTCGATCCTGCTGACACTGGCGCGACGGCTGACCCGCATCCTCAAACCGCAGGACACGCTGGCGCGGCTCGCCGGCGACCAGTTCGGCCTGATCCTGCTGTCCGAGCAGGACTCGGCGCGGATCACCAATTTCGCCGAAACCATCCGCAAGACCATCCGCGCCCCGATCGCGTTCAACGACCGCGAGATCTTCCTGACCGCCTCGATCGGCCTCGCACTGTCAGATCCGCAGGCGCCGCTCACCGACGAGATCATCAAGGATGCCGAGCTTGCGATGTATCATTCCAAGCGCATCGGTGGCGACCGCATCGACGTCTACAAGCCGGCGATGCGCGCGCGGAAGACCGACCGCCTGACGCTGGAGAGCGACCTGCGCCGCGCCATCGAGCGCCAGGAGCTCACCATCCTGTACCAGCCGATCGTCCGGCTGGAGGATCGCTCGATCGCCGGCTTCGAGGCGTTGGTGCGCTGGGACCATCCCAAGCTCGGGCGGATGTCGCCGTCGGAATTCATCGGCGTCGCCGAGGAGACCGGCCTGATCGTCGATCTCGGCATGTTCGTGATGGACCAGACCGCTCGCCAGCTCGCTGTGTGGCAGCGCGCGATGCGCGCGCGCGAGCCGATCTTCGCCTCCGTCAACGTCTCGTCCCGGCAATTGCTGCGCCACGATCTGATCCACGACATCCGTACGGTGCTATCGCGCTCATCGGTGGCGCGCGGCACGCTGAAGCTCGAATTGACGGAATCGCTGGTCATGGAGAACCCGGAGCACGCCGCCCAGATGCTGGCGCGGATCCGCGAACTCGGCACCGGGCTGTCGCTGGATGATTTCGGCACCGGCCACTCCTCGCTGTCCTATTTGCAGCGCTTCCCGTTCGACACCATCAAGATCGACCAGTCCTTTGTCCGCACCACCAGCCGCGGCACCCGCCCGGTGATCCTCAAATCGATCATCGCGCTGGCCCACGACCTTGGCATGGACGTGGTGGCGGAAGGCGCCGAGACGGATTCGGATGCGGTCGAGCTCTACCAGCTCGGCTGCGAATACGCCCAAGGCTTCGCTTTCGGCGAGCCGATGGACGCCGACGCCGCAACGCGGCTGCTCACCGAGGAACGGCTGGAAGCGGCGAGCTAACTCCTGTCGCCCCGCCGCTGCGGCATCTTCTTGAATTTGACGCTCGTGCCGTCCGCCTGGCGCGTGGCGATGTAGCCGCCGTCGAGGCAGGCTTCGCGTTGCGGCATCTTCTCCTGCGGACTGCGCAAGGTTTCCCACCACGACGCGCGATGCGCGGCGCGCGGCAGCGCCGCATCGATAATCGCTTCGATCTCCTCGAAGGTCAGCACGAATTCGGGAAGATGCTGCTTCTTCAGATAGTCCCGCAGCGGGTCGTAGTCGTTCAAGGGGCCCTCGATGACAAGAATCATGATTCCGGCAACCACCCGTTAACCCATTCGGCGGCTGCTGTCGTCACTTAAGGCGACAACAAGATTTCCCGATGCATGACAGCGCTTTGGAGCGGGACATGTCATTTCGGCGGGGAAAAGACGCAAGACGGCGCTGGCGGCTATCGGCAAAGCTGCTGATCGCCTCGTCGGTCGCGACCGTCATCGGCTTCTCCGCAATCTGCGCCAGCGTGATGTTCGACATGCGCCGCGGCGAGGAGGAGCTTGCCCGCCAGACGCTGGAGAATCTGGCGTCAGGGATCGACGCCGACATCAGCCGCAACATCGAGCTCTACGACCTGTCGCTGCGTGCGGTCACCAGCAATCTGGTGATGCCAGAACTCAATAGCGTCAAGAAGGAACTCCTCCATCTGATCCTGTTCGATCACGCCGCGACCGCCCAGCATTTCGGCGCGATCCAGGTGTTCGACGCAGGCGGCAATTTGACCATCGACGCCGCCAGCCTCGATCCGCGCCCGGAAAACCGCAGCGATGAGGAATATTTCACCGTTCACCGCGACCGTCCCGACGTCGGCTTGTTCATCAGCCGGCCGATGCTGCATCGCGGCGCCTATGCCATTGTGCTGAGCCGGCGCGTCACGGGCGAAGACGGCCGTTTCCTCGGCGTCGTGGTCGGCTCGATCCGCTTCAGCTATTTCCACGAGTTGTTCGGCCGGCTGAACCTCGCGCCCGGCGACACCATCACCGTGCTGCGCCATGATCGCACCATCATCATGCGGACGCCGTCCGACCTCGACGTCATCGGCAAGAATCTCGCGGAGCAAAACACCTGGAGGTCGGAGAACCTCAAGGACGGAGGCTCGTTTGCCGGCAAGGGTCCGGTGGACGCAACGCCACGGCTTTATGTCAGGCGCGGCGGCGCGAGCCCGCTGTTCGTCGTGGTCGGCAAGCCGCTGGAGAACATCTTCAACCTCTGGCGCACCGAAGCGATCCGGATCGGCGCCATCATGGCGGCGCTGATCGTGTTCGTGCTCTCGACGGCGCTGTTCCTCGCCCGCGAGATCGGCCGCCGCGCCGCCGCCGAGGAAAGGCTCGAGGAGATGGCGACGACCGACGCGCTCACCGGCCTGAGGAACCGCCGCAAGTTCGACGCCGAGATCGACGTCGAGTGGCGGCGCGCGGCGCGGCAGGGCCAGCCGGTCGCGCTGTTGATGATCGATGCCGATCATTTCAAGGCCTACAACGACACCTATGGCCACCAGGCCGGCGACCAGGTGCTGGTCGGGATTGCGATCTGCATTTCGGATGCGGTGCGCCGCGCCGGCGAATGTGCCGCACGTTTCGGCGGCGAGGAGTTCGCTGTGCTGCTGCCCGGAACCAGCGCGATCGACGCATTCAACATCGCCGAGGCCATTCGTCTCAAGGTCAAGCAATGGTGCGAGGGCGATATCACCACGACGGTAAGCATCGGCATCGCCAGCATGCGGCCGGGTCCCGGCCAGTCATGGGCCGACCTCGTCGAAGCCGCCGACAAGGCGCTCTACGCCGCCAAGGCCAACGGTCGCAACCAGTCGGTGCTCACAAGCGGGCCGAAGTTTTCGCTGGTGGCGTGAGATCAGGTCTCACTCCATCGTCGTCCCGGCGAAAGCCGGGACCCATTACCACAGGGTTGGATGGTTGAAGCGAGCTGTGGCCCCAGCATCGCGCACCAACAAATGTTGGTGGCTATGGGTCCCGGCTTTCGCCGGGACGACACCGATTTGTTGCGCGACCAAACGCCCAACGCATTCGCGGGCGATGACACCTTGGATAGGCCCTCAGGCACTTTTGGCAAGAGCGCGCGTTACGGCGTCTGGCTCTTTTTCGACAACCTTGAGCAATATGCGAGCGCTGCGCTCTGGCTGACGACGGCCTTGCTCCCAATCGCGAACTGCCGACAGAGCAAATCCGTACGTCTGCGCAAAACTTTCCTGTGAAAGGCCAAGCCGGGTACGGATCTTCTTGACATTCACGCGCGAGGGAACGTGAATCTTGAAAGTCTTCTGGTCGGCAGACCCGTCGAGATAGGCCTTGGCCTCGTTCAGCCCGGCCTTGATCTTGTCGAATGCGGATTTCGTCATTCCTACCTCCCGTAACCTGCGATCATGGCAGCGACCAGCTTCGCCAATTTGGCTCGTTCCGCGGTCGACAAATTCGCCTTTTCGTTCTTGGCGAATACCGCCAGAACAAACACGGGAAGATTGCTTCCGCTGAACATGTAGATAATTCGAGCTCCGCCGCTCTTGCCACGGGCACCAAAGCCAAACGGCACTTTCCGAATACCACCGGTCCCGGACATGACGATGCCGCAGGTCGGATCGGCCGCCAACCGGTCTACGATGGCCTTTCGTTCATCCAGCGAAACAGTCGCTCGGCATCAGCCAAATAGGTCGGCGTTTCGACGACAGTCCGCATACTGCATCATACTACGGCATTGCCGTAGTATTTTCAAGTATCCGTCATGCGCGCGGAGCGATGGATTGCTTCGTCGCTTCGCTCCTCGCAATGACAGCCGTGAGAGAGCTATTCTCCCAGATACTTCCTCATCTCCGCGATCAGCCCGTCGCGCAGCTCGGGGCGCTTGAGGCCGAAGGCGATGTTGGCGCGGAGGAAGCCGGCCTTCGAGCCGCAGTCGTGGCGCTCGCCCTCGAACTCGACGCCGTGGAATTTCTGCGTCTTGGCCAGGCCGATCATCGCGTCGGTGAGCTGGATCTCGCCGCCGGCGCCGCGCTCCTGCGTCTCCAGGATCTTGAAGATCTCCGGCTGCAGGATGTAGCGGCCGGTGATCGAGAGATTGGAGGGCGCGGTGCCCTTTGGCGGCTTCTCCACCATGCCGTCAACCTCGAAGATCTTGCCGGTGCGCTTGCCGACGCCGCAGATGCCATATTGATGGGTGAGATGGTCGGGCACCGGCTCGACCGCGATCACGTTCGACTTGTCGCCGAGCTTGGCTGCCGCCTCGATCATCTGCTTGAGACAGCCCGGCGAATTCAGCACCAGTTCGTCCGGCAGCACCACCGCGAACGGCTCGTTGCCGATGATGTCGCGCGCGCACCAGACCGCGTGCCCGAGCCCGAGCGGCGCCTGCTGCCGGGTAAAGCTCATCGCACCGGCCTCGGGCTGGCTCTGCGCCAGAATCTCCTGCTCGGTCCTCTTGCCGCGCGCAGCCAGCGTGGCGTCGAGCTCGAACATGCGATCGAAATGATCCTCGATCACGCCCTTGTTGCGGCCGGTGACGAACACGAAATGCTCGATGCCGGCCTCCCTCGCTTCGTCGACCACGTATTGGATCAAGGGCTTGTCGACGATGGTCAGCATCTCCTTCGGCATCGCCTTGGTGGCGGGCAGCACGCGGGTCCCGAGACCGGCGACGGGAAAAACGGCTTTGCGGATTTTCATGGGATGATCGGAAGCCTTGAAAACGGGTGGGACGGTGCGAATGAGCGAATGAACCGCACCTTGGTAACCGTTTTGCAGCCGAGAACAAAGGCGGATGTGTGATCAGCAAACACGCCTATTTCGTAGCCAACCTTCCGCCGGCCGCTATCATGACGTCTGAACGACACGCGCGTCAGTTCGCGATGAGGCCAGCAAATCCTCAGGGACAGCAACAACGGCTGATGACGCCATCCAGCGACGGTACTTGCGGGTGAGCGATGCAGTCCGCAACTGGGTGAGCAGCAACGCCCTGAGCGGCGAAACGCCGGGATGAGGCTTGCGGCCCCGGCTCAACCGCCTGAACTGGAATTTGACGACGGCCATCATTGCGAACGAGGCGAGCGGCTTGCTCTTCCAGGTGATCGGCGCGACGTCTGGCCGCGGGTCCTCGCCATTGCGCCAGGCGATCGGCAAATCCGGCTTGATCGCCAGCGCAGTCCCGATACCCGCGATCGCAACGCCGTTGTGGAGAACCTGTTGCACGATGCCGATGCGACGGATGCCGCCGGTGACCATCACCGGCATCTTCGCGACATCAGCGATGTCGCGCGCGAATTCGAGGAAGTAGGCCTCTCGCGCCAGCGTGCGGCCGTCACGGGCGACGCCCTGCATCGCCGGTGCCTCGTAGCTGCCACCGGAAAGTTCCACCAGATCGACGGGCAGCGCATTCAACATCGCGACGACACTCTTCGCATCGGCTGCATCGAAGCCACCACGCTGGAAGTCTGCCGAGTTCAACTTGACCGCAACCGAAAAGCCTGGCGACACGACCGCGCGGACGGCTTTGACAGCGTCGATCAAAATGCGGGCCCGGTTCTCCAGCGACCCGCCCCAGCGGTCGGTGCGCCGGTTCGAGAGCGGCGACAGGAACTGACTGATCAGATAGCCATGCGCCGCGTGAATCTGGACGCCGGAGAAACCCGCTTGCTCTGCAAGCTTCGCCGCATCAGCGAAACGCGTAATGACCTCGTCGATGTCCTGCTCGGTCATCGCCTTTGGCGTCGCAAACAGCTTCGAATGCTTGCCCAGGTCGAGCGATACCGCCGACGGCGCCCAGGTTTCCTGGCCAAGGTTCTTCATCATCTGCCGGCCGGGGTGATTGAGCTGCAGCCACATTTGGGCGCCCTTGGCCCGACCGGTACGCGCCCAGTTGCGGAAGGCCTCGAGCCGGGCCCCGTCCTCCAGCACGACGCCGCCGGGACCGGTCATGGCGCGACGATCGATCATGACGTTGCCGGTGATGATCAGACCGACGCCGCCGTCCGCCCATGCCTGATAGAGGCGAAGAAGTTCAGCCGAGGGCAGATGCTCGGCGTCAGCCATGTTCTCCTCCATCGCCGCCTTGGCGATGCGATTGGGAACAATCGTTCCATTGGGCAAAGTGAGCGATTCAAATGGTGACATGGCCGCGCCTTTCAGTTGACGGGCCGCACCATAAGATTAAACTTAACTTTAAGGTCAAGGATAAACTCGGAGCGTCAGCATGAGGATCGGAGAATTGGCCAGGGATTCTGGCCTGGCGCCTTCGCGCATCCGCTACTACGAGCAGCAGGGTCTGATTGGCTCGATCGACCGGGGTTTGAACGGCTATCGGCAGTATTCGCGCGGCACCCGGCAGCTGCTGGAAATGATCGTTGTCGCCCAGCAGGCCGGATTTTCACTCGACGAGATCCGAAACCTGCTGCCGCCCCACGGCGATGCAGACTGGAGCCGCGACAAGTTGCTGGCCGCCCTCAAGGGCAAGATGATTGATATCGAAACGCTCCAGCAGCGGCTGTCCGCGACGCATTCCGGCCTCAGCGCAGTGATCGCCCGGATTGAAGCCTTGCCGCCTGGCGGCGACTGTTTTGAAAACGCCGAAGACGTGTTGGCCAGTCTGAGGGAGCAGTCCGGTGATGGAGGTCCGATCGCATGATGCTGTCGCCTCCAAAATCCCGCCTTTGTTAAGCTATTGGAAACCGTAACGAGGCCTTCTGACACGGACATTCCAAGGCGGGCACACGATGGCATCAGCGACGTCCAACCGGGCCGGCACGGCCATTCTCGCGCTGACACTTCTGGTGTCCGGCGGCGCCCTCGTGCTGCCCGGCAAGGCCCTGGCCCAATCATCGGGCAACGGGCTGACCAACCTGATCGACAGTATCTTTTCGAAGTCGAGCCCGCCGCCGCAGGCTGCGACCGGATCCGACGGCGCGGCGCCGCCCTGGAGCGGCGAGGACGGCGCCTCCGGCCATCCGCTGATGACCGCCGACGCGATCCGTCAGGCCGCCGCGAACTTTCAAAACTGCGTCGCGGCGATGTGGCCGGATGCCGCACGGCGCAACATCAGCCAGGAGAATTTCCAGCGCTTCACCACAGGCCTCACGCCCGACCTGCGCATCATGGACCTGATGGATTCGCAGCCCGAATTCACCAAGGCGATCTGGGACTATCTCGACATCCTCGTGAACGACAACCGCCTGGCCAAGGGCCGCGAGATCCTGACCAAATACAAGCCGCAATTCGACGCCGCCGAGAAGGCCTATGGCGTCGACCGCTACATTATCGCGGCGATCTGGGGCATCGAATCGAACTACTCGACCCAGATGGGCGACCGCAGCGTGGTGCAGTCGACCGCGACGCTGGCCTGCGTCGGCCGCCGCCAGGCCTATTTCAAGGACGAGTTCCTCTCCGCGCTGGAGATCCTCAATCGCGGCGATCTCCAGCCCGAACAGATGCGCGGCTCCTGGGCCGGCGCCTTCGGCCCGACCCAGTTCATGCCGACCGCGTTCAAGCGCTACGCCGTCGATGGCGACGGCGACGGCCGCCGCGACGTGGTCGACAATGCGAGCGACCTGATCGCCTCGACCGCCAACAATCTCAAGAAGGACGGCTGGCAGAACGGCGCGAGTTGGGGCTACGAGGTCGTCGTTCCCCAGGGCTTCGACTACATGCTGGCCGACCGCGCCAAGGCGATGCCGCTGTCGCAATGGGAGCATCTGGGCGTCAAGCGCGCCGACAACCAGCCGTTCCCGCGGTCGCCCGAGAAAGCCTATCTGCTGGCCCCGGCCGGGGCCCAAGGCCCGAGCTTCCTGATGCTGCAGAATTTCCGGGTGATCATGAAATACAACCCGGCGGAGGCCTATGCGCTGGCGATCGGCCATTTCGCCGACCGCCTGCGTGGCGGGCCGCCCTTCGTGCAGCCCTGGCCGCGGCAGGAACGGGTGCTGTCGCGCGCCGAACGGCTGGAACTGCAGCAGCTGCTGGTCCAGCGCGGCTTCTACAAGGGCACGCCCGACGGCCAGCTCGGCGGCCAGACCCGGGAGGCGCTGCGCGGATTCCAGGCGTCGATCGGGACGCCGGCGGACGGATTTGCCTCCGCCGAGGTACTGGAACGGTTGCGGGGGCGGTAGACCCGCCGTTCGGGCCGAAAGTAACCCTGAAATCCGGTATTTGGCTGGCGCCTTGACGGCGGCCGGTCCAGCCCGATTTATGGTGGACAAGCTGCCCCCTTGCGGCCCGATTCCGCTAGTATATCTGGCGTTTCCAGACCATTGCGACCGAACCCAATGCCGAAGCCGAAATCCTTTCTGCGCGTGTTCACCGAAACCGGCCCGCTGATCGCGCTGGTGGTTGCGGTTACGCTGCTGGTCGGCATCGCAGGCCCCGCCTCGGCACAGTTCTTCAACTTCCCGGGCTTCGGCAATCCGCCTCCGCAACGACAAGCGCCGCAGCGCGAGCGCGGTGGCGGCGGCGGCTGGTTCGGTGGCGACTTCTTCCAGCCGTTCCAGCAACAGCAACAGCAACCGCAGCGGCCGCGCGAGGATTTTTCGCGCGCACCGGCGCCGGCCAAACGCGACACGGTGGCGGAGCGCAACGTGCTGGTACTCGGCGACGCGATGGCCGACTGGCTCGCCTACGGCCTCGAGGATGCCTATTCCGACCAGCCCGACATGGGCGTGCTCCGCAAGAGCAAGACGGTGTCGGGCCTGATCCGCTATCAGCCCAGGGGCGATCCGGCGGACTGGGCTGCGGCCGCCAAGGGCATTCTCGCCACCGAGACCCCCGATGCGATCGTCGTCATGCTCGGCCTCAACGACCGCATCGCGATGCGCGAACCGGCCGTGGAAAAGAAGGTCGACAAGAAGGACGACAAAAAAGACGCGCGCGCCAAAACCGACGCCAAGCCGGACGCGAAGCCCGGCGATGCCAAATCTGGCGACGGCAAGCCCGGCGACGCCAAGCCCGATGCCGCGGCGAAGCCTGACGACAAGCCGGTCGACACCGAACTGTCGCCGGACGATGCCGCCGACAGCGACACGCCGCAGCTCGGTTCGCCCGATAAGGCCGCACGCACGCCGAACGGCGTCTACGAGTTCCGCGACGACCGCTGGGTCGAACTCTACAGCAAGAAGATCGAGGAGATGATCAATGTGCTGAAGAGCAAGGGCGTGCCGGTGCTGTGGGTCGGCCTGCCCGCGATCTATGGACAAAAGGGAACGGCGGACATGCTGTTCCTGGATGCACTGTATCGCGACGCCGCCCGCAAGGCCGGCATCACCTATGTCGACGTCTGGGACGGCTTCGTCGATGATGCCGGGCGCTTCGTGCTCAAGGGTCCCGACTTCGAAGGTCAGCCCCGCCCGCTGCGAACCAAAGACGGCGTGTTCTTCACCAAGTACGGCGCGCGCAAGCTCGCGCATTATGTCGAGCGCGAGGTATCGCGCCTGCTCGCGGCGCGCTCCGGCCCGATCGCGCTGCCGAGCGAACCCGCAACGCCCGACGCCAGCGCCGAACCCGGCAAACCCGCGCCGCGTCCACTCGCCGGGCCGATCCTGCCGCTGGTCGCCTCCTCGGTCGGCACCGATCAGCTGCTCGGCGGCCCGGGCTCGCGGCCCGCTGCGGTCGATGCGCTCGCCGCGCGGACGCTGGTGAAGGGAGAGCCGCTGGCGCCGCCCGCCGGCCGCGCCGACGATTTCGCCTGGCCGCGTCGCGAGATCGGCCGCGAACAGGCCAAGGGTGACGTGCCGGTCGCCGCAACCACGCCAACCGCGCCGGCGAATCCGCCGCCCTCGACGACGGCGATCGCACCCGACGGCAGCATCATTACGGCGCCGCAAAAGCCGGCGCCGAAGCGGGTGTTCCGCCCGGCCCAGACACAACCGCCGTCGCAGCCGTCGATTCGTGATTTCTTCGGATTTGGCTCGCCGCAGCAACGGCCGCTGGTGACCCCGCCACCGCGAGCACCGGGCCCGCCGCGCCCGCCGGCCAATGTCGGCCGCGCCGCATCTGTGCCGGGTAATGCCGTGCAGTAGGGGCTGACCTTCCTCCACGTCATTGCGAACCAACGGGTCGCGCGAATGCGCGCCCGATGACAGGCTCCGCGAAGCAATCCATCCCTCCGCGTGTGGGGAGATGGATTGCTTCGTCGCTTCAGCGCAAAATTGCTTTGCAATTTTGTCGCGAGCTCTCCTCGCAATGACGGCGTACAATTGTCAGCAGCAGTCTCAGCCGTAATAGCGCCAGCGCGGCGGTTGGCGGCGCGGCTGGCGGGTCATCAGCAACGCAAGCGCAAAGCCGATGCCGCCGGCGAGCAGCAGTGAGCCGAGCGGATTGTCCTGCACGGTCTTCGCCATCGCCTTCTGCCCGCTGCGCACGCTTTCGCCACGATTGTCGTAGGCGTCCTTCGCATAATTGACGGCGGTATCAGCCGCATCGCGCGCGGCATCCTTGGCCTGGCCGTAGAGATCCTGCACGGCGCCGGCCGCCTCGCGCACGCGACCCGACGCCTGTGTATTGGCATCACCTGTCACGTCGCCCGCGGCACCCTCGACCTTGCCGGCGAATTCCTTCGCCGAACCGTAAATCCGATCCTTGTCCATCGTGGCCGCTCCTGATTTGTCGGGGAGCTAACCGGCGAACCGCGCGCAAGTTCCTGCGTTACAATATCAGTCCACCGTCCACAACGATGGTCTGGCCGACGATGTAGGACGACAACGGCGAGGCCAGGAACAGCGCCGCACCGGCCATGTCAGCGGGCGTGCCGAGGCGCCTCAGCGGAATGCGCTCGAGCGCGCCCTCGAGGCGTTTTGGATTTGATGTCGTCACCCTGGTCATCTTGGTGTCGACGAGGCCGGGCGCGATGCCGTTGACGCGGATGCCGTTCTCGGCCCAGGCCTCGCCGAGCGTGCGGGTTAGACCTACCGCACCGGTCTTCGAGGCGTTGTAGGCCGGATTGCCCATGGTGGAATGATAAGCCGCAGTCGAGCTGACGATGATCAGCGAGCCTTTTGCGGCGCTCAGCATCGGATGGAATTTGGTCGCACAGGCCATCAGGCTCATCAGATTGACCTCCATCACCTTGCGGAAGCCATCCATCTCGAATTCCCCGCGGCGGTAAATCACCGCGCCTTGCGCCAGCACCAGGACATCGAGCCGATCGAACGACGGCTTGAACTGCGCGATCGCCTGCTGATCGCTGACGTCGAGTTGCGCATAAGAGAGCCCATCGAGATGCGAGCCGTCCTCGGCGGAATAATCGCTCGCGCTGGCGCGAGTGCCGCAGACGCTCACGCGCGCACCCTTGGCGCGGAATGCCTGCGCGATGCCGTTGCCGATGCCGCTGGAGCCGCCGACCACCAGCATTTGCTTGCCTGAGAAATCGAGCTCGTTCATCGCGCGGTCCTCTCGTCTGCTCTTCTTCTGATTGAGCATGATCATTCCCAAAAAACCAACGTCGAACTTGCGTTAATGCGCTGCAAGATCGCCCGAATCAGGTCATCGGTTTGACCTGTCCGCGGATCGGTGCCAGCGTTGTCCGTCTCACAACGACGCATTCTTCCGCGAGGTCCGTCATGACCGATTTCAAACAGCTCAGCCGCTCGGTGAAGGGCCTCACCGTTCTCGTCACCGGCGCGGCCAGCGGCATGGGCCGCGCCACCGCGCGCGTGCTCGCCCATGAGGGCGCCAATGTCGCCGTCACCGATCTGAGCGTCGAGGGCACGCAAGCGGTGGCGAAGGAGATCGCTGCGAGCGGCGGCTCCGCGAAGGCCTGGGTGCTTGATGTCGCCGATCGCGACGCCATCATCAAAGTCGTCAACGATGTCGCCGCGCATTTCGGCGGTCTCGACATCATCGTCAACAATGCCGGCATCTCGGTGCGCGTGCCGATCGACGATCCCGGTTATGAGGACGCCTGGGCGAAGGGCATTGCGGTGATGCTGACGGCGCATCCGCGCATCATCCGCGCCGCTCTCCCTCATTTGCGCAAGTCGAAATCGCCGCGCATCGTCAACATCGCCTCCACCGAGGCGCTCGGCGCGACCGCACTGCACAGCCCCTATTCCGCGGCGAAGGCCGGCGTGGCCGGGCTGACGCGCTCGCTCGCCGTCGAACTCGGCCGCGACGGCATCACGGTGAACTGCATCTGCCCGGGACCGATCCGCACCGGGATCACCGATCGCATCTCGGAAGAGCACAAGACGATCTACGCCAGGCGCCGCACCGCGCTCGGACGTTACGGCGATCCGGAAGAGGTCGCGCATATGACGCTCAGCCTGTGCCTGCCCGCCGCCTCCTTCCTGACCGGGGCCGTCATTCCGGTAGACGGCGGGTTGATGGCGCGGAATGCCTGATCCGCGCCCGGCCTTGGAGCGTTGACAGGCCGCGCGTCGAGAGTAGCCTTCCCTCAAACGAAGCGGGAGAAGCCGCCCGCAGCGCTACGGGGAGATATGCCATGACGGTCCTGATCCGGCAGCTTCACAAACATTTCGTCGGCGAAGTCTCCGGCGTCGATCTGCGCAAGCCGCTGACGAAGCAGGAAGCTGAAGACATCGAGGCCGGCATGGACAAATACGCCGTGCTGGTATTCCACGGCCAGGACATCACGGACGAGCAGCAAATGGCGTTTGCGCTGAATTTCGGCGAGCGCGAAAAATCCCGCGGCGGCACCGTGACCAAGAAGGAAGACTACCGCCTCTCCTCCGGGCTGAACGATGTTTCCAATCTCGGCAAGGACGGCAAGCCGCTGCCGAAGGATCATCGCACCCATCTGTTCAATCTCGGCAACTGCCTGTGGCACTCCGACAGTTCGTTCCGTCCGATCCCGGCCAAATTCTCGCTGCTGTCGGCACGCATTGTGAACCCGAAGGGCGGCAACACGGAATTCGCCGACATGCGCGCGGCCTATGATGCGCTCGACGACGAGACCAAGGCCGAGATCGAGGAGATGATCTGCGAACACTCGCTGATGTATTCGCGCGGCTCGCTCGGCTTCCTCGACTACACCGACGAGGAGAAGGAGATGTTCAAACCGGTGCTGCAGCGCCTGGTGCGAACCCATCCGGTGCACGGCCGCAAGTCGCTGTATCTGTCGTCGCATGCCGGCGCGATACGGGGCACGAGCATGCCGGAGGGCCGGCTGTTGCTGCGCGATCTCACCGAGCACGCCACCCAGCCGGAGTTCGTCTACACGCACAAATGGACCGTGCATGACCTCGTGATGTGGGACAACCGCCAGACCATGCACCGGGTGCGCCGCTACGATCAGTCGCAGCCCCGCGACATGCGCCGCGCCACGGTGGCGGGTACGGCGCCGACAGTGGCGCAGCAAGCGGCGGAGTAGCCGCTCCGCTGTCATCGCCCGGCTTGACCGGGCGACCCAGTATTCCAGAGACAGTTGTGCTTGAGCCGATGGGCCGCGGCGTACTGGGTGCCCCGCCTTCGCGGGGCATGACAGAAACGCGCAGCGGCGGGGCTACGCGTGGCCGGCTTCGTTGGAAAGCATGCCGGGATCGATGCCGATCTTGCGCAGGGCGCGCAAATACTTCTCGTCGACATCGTCGCCGAAGATCAGCTCCGGATCGGCGTCGCAGTGCAGCCAGCCATTGTGCTGGATCTCGTTCTCGAGTTGGCCTGGCGCCCAGCCGGCATAGCCCAGCGCCAGGATCGCGTGCTTGGGGCCGGCGCCCTTGGCAATCGCCTTGAGGATGTCGACGGTCGCGGTCAGCGAGATACCGTCGTCGATGTTCAGCGTCGCATCCTGGATGTAGAAGTCGCTGGAATGCAGCACGAAGCCGCGGCCGGTATCGACCGGACCGCCCTTCATCACCTTCATCATCTCGGCATTTTCCGGCAGCAGGATCTGGTCGGCCTTCTCGATGATGTCGAGCTGGACCAGCAGGCCGGGAAAATCGATGCTGCCGGCCGGGCGGTTGACGATGATGCCCATGGCGCCTTCAGAGGAATGGGCGCACATGTAGATCACGGAGCGCTCGAAGCGCGGGTCGTTCATCACCGGCATCGCGATCAGCAACTGGCCATCGAGATAGCCTTCGTCGGTCGCGTTATGACCGATGCCGGCGCTCTTGGCCCGCGTCGTCTTGCGTGTCTTGGTTTCCTTGCCTTCAGGGCGCATCCGCAAAGGCCTTTCCTGCTGATTTGGCATCCTGATATTGGGTGGCGGTTCTGTCAATCAAGCATCAACCGCCTTGCGGCGATGCATCACAAGCAATTCAATGGTTTGCAACGAAAGTTGCAGGTAAAGACGTCTCATGACCGTCATAGTTCCCCTGCGGGCCGCCTTCGGCTTTGCCGCCATTCTGTCTGTCGCATGTATGGCAAATGAGGTTCGCGCCGACGACGCCTCGCCGTGGCTGCAGGATACGCATTCCGCGGTCAGGCTGCTCGCGGGATCGCGCAGCGGCGCGGTGCTGCTCGGCGGCATCGCCTTCCAGCTGCAGGACGGATGGAAAACCTACTGGCGGACGCCGGGCGATTCCGGCGTGCCGCCGCGGTTCGATTTCTCCAAGTCGGAAAATGTCGAAGCGGTGACCGTGATGTGGCCGGCGCCGCGGCAATTCGACGACGGCGCCGGCGGCACGTCGCTCGGCTACAAGCATCAGGTGGTGCTGCCGCTGCGCATCGTCGCGAAGAATCCCGACAAGCCGCTGACCTTGCGCGCCGACATCAACTACGCGGTGTGCGAGAAGCTGTGCGTGCCCGTGGAAGCGAAGGCCGAGCTTGCATTCGCGAGCGTCGCGAGCACCGAGGACGGCGCATTGTCGGAAGCCCTCAACGCCGTGCCGAAGCCCGCCAATATCGGCGATCCCAACCCGCTGACGATCCGCGACGTCAAGCGCGACGGCAAGAACAACGTGCTGGTCGATGTGACCGCGCCCGAGACCAAGGATCTCAGCCTGTACGTCGAGGGGCCGACGCCGGACTGGGCGCTGCCGGTACCGAAGCTGGTCGAGCAATCGCCACCAGGCGTGAAGCGCTTCATCTTCGAGCTCGATGGCTTGCCCCCCGGCGCCAACCCGGAGGGCGCCGCCCTGAAGCTGACACTGGTCGGCGGCGGCAAAAGCTACGAATTCAATATTAATTTGAATTGATGCCGTCGTCCCGGCGAAGGCCGGGACGACGGGGTCACCCAACCTAATCTTAACGTTTCGTTGATAGGTCAGGGCATTGCCGCCGCCTCGCGGCGTTCAGGAATTTCCTGCCTTGACCGTGATCGAGAGCCGATCCGCACCCACGGCGCCGTCAGGCCCGGTCGCGCGCCTGCGCGGCCTGCTTGCGCGCCTGGTCGGCGGCACCAGCGAGGCGACGGTTACAAAACGGCTCGCCGGCACCATCTTCATCATCCGCGTCATCAGCGCGGCCATCGCCTACCTCGCGCAGATCCTGCTGGCGCGCTGGATGAACGGCTCGGACTACGGCACCTACGTCTATGTCTGGACCTGGGTTCTGCTGCTCGGCAGCACGCTGGATTTCGGCATCGCCGCCTCTGCGCAGAAGATCATCCCGGAATACCGCGCCAGCGGCGATCATGCCCGGCTGCGCGGCTTCCTGTCCGGAAGCCGCTGGATGACGCTTGCAGCCTCCAGCGTCGTAGCCCTGCTGCTTGCAGGCCTGATCCGGTCGATGTCGCCCTGGATCGACGCCAACGCAATCGTCCCGCTCTATATCGGCTGTCTGATTTTGCCGCCCTTCGTCGTCGCCAACACGCAGGACGGAATCGCGCGGTCGCACGACTGGATGCAACTCGGCTTGATGCCGCAATTCATCGTGCGCCAGGGACTGATCATCGGCTTGACCGCCGGCGCACTGGCGCTCGGCCTCCATCTCGGCGCCGCGGTTGCGATGGTCGCGAGCGCAGCAGCGGTCTATATCGCAGCGATCGGCCAGATGATCGTGCTGAACCGCCGCCTCGCCGCCCATGTCGGGCCGGGCGAGAGCACCTACGATGTCAAGGGCTGGCTCGCGATCTCGCTGCCGATCATGCTGGTCGAGAGCTTCTATCTGCTGCTGAGCTACACCGACGTGCTGGTGCTGCAGCAATTCCGTTCGTCCGAGGAGGTCGGCGTCTACTTTGCGGTGGTGAAAACGCTGGCGCTGGTGTCCTTCATCCACTACGCGATGTCGGCAACGACGGCGCATCGCTTCGCCGAATACAACGCGCTCGGCGACAAGGACCGGCTGTCGGCCTATGTCGCGCACGCAATCAGCTGGACGTTCTGGCCGTCGCTGTTCGCCACCGTTGCCCTGCTGGCGTTCGGCAAGCCGCTGCTGTGGCTGTTCGGCCCACATTTCGTGGCCGGCTACAACATCATGTTCGTCGCCGCGATCGGGCTCGCGGTACGCTCGGCGATCGGGCCCGTGGAGCGGCTGTTGAACATGCTCGGCCACCAGCGCATCTGCGCGATGGCCTATGCGGTGTCGTTCCTGATGAATGTCGGGCTCTGCATCGCGCTGGTGCCGCGCTATGGCGGCATGGGCGCGGCGGCCTCGACCTCGATCTCGCTGACGTTCGAGACGATCCTGCTGTTCTACGTCGTGCGCTCGCGCCTTGGGCTGCACGTGCTGGCATTCGGGAAATAGCCCAAACACAAATCGTCATCACCCGCGAAAGCGGGTGATCCAGTATTCACAACCATCGAGGTTTTCGGAGAAGTCGCGGCGTACTGGATGCCCCGCATTCGCGGGGCATCCAGCATAGAGCGCTACTCCGCGGTCCAGCCGCCGTCGATCGAGAGGTTGGCGCCGGTGATCTGCGCGGCATCGTCGCCGCACAAGAACAGCGCAAGCGCTGCGACCTGCTCCGAGGTCACGAACTCCTTGGTCGGCTGCGCGGCCAGCAGCACGTCCTTGATGACCTGCTCCTTGGTCATGTTGCGCGCTTTCATGGTCTCCGGAATCTGGTGCTCAACCAGCGGCGTCCAGACATAGCCCGGCGAGATGCAGTTGCACGTGATCTTGAACTGGGCGAGTTCCAGCGCCGCGGTCTTGGTCAGGCCGGCGATGCCGTGCTTGGCCGCGACATAGGCCGACTTGAACGGCGAGGCGACCAGCGAGTGCGCCGAAGCGGTGTTGATGATGCGGCCCCAGCCGCGCTTCTTCATGCCGGGCACCGCGGCGCGGATGCCGTAGAAAGCCGACGACAAATTGATCGCGATGATCGCTTCCCACTTCTCCGGGGGAAACTCCTCGATCGGCGAAACAAACTGGATGCCGGCATTGTTGACCAGGATATCGACCGAACCGAAGGTCTTTTCACCGAGCGCGACCATCTCGGCGATCTCGGCCGGCTTGGTCATGTCGGCCGGCGAATATGCGGCCTTGACCTTGAAGTCGGTCTCGATGCCGGAGCGTTCCTTCTCGATGTCGGCCGGAACCCCCATGCCATTGAGGACGATATTGGCGCCGGCGCCGGCGAAAGCGCGCGCATACGCCAATCCGATGCCGCTGGTCGAGCCGGTCACAACGGCGGTCTTGCCTGTCAGCGTACCCATTCTTCTTCGCTCCTATTTGCTTTCGGGAGGATTGGATTCGTCCCCCGTGAGGTCGTAAGTCACCATGGTTTCCCCGGACTGTGGCCGTTCTAGCCATTCTTTGTGACGCATCGACAAATGGACGTCGCGGACCCCGGCGCCCCAGTGCTCGACCATCCCGACATGAGAGAAGTCGTAGTCCTTTGACGAGGTCTCGTAATTCTTGCTCTTGTAGATCAGGTGCACCACCGTAACGGTATTCTCCTTCGCGGCCTTGCGTAACAGCTCGACCGACGGATCGTTCTGCAAATGCTCCGGCAGCTTGCTGATCAGGTCGCGCACCGCCACGCGGGTGTTGTGGATTTGCTTGTTCTTGTCGGTATTCATTCGCGTCCGGCTGGAAAAGCGAATGTCCTTTTCGCGCTCGGAGGCCTCCAGCAATGTCTCCGGCAAGCGTCCCCGCGCGCTGAACAGGTCGACCTGGAAGATCAGGAGATCGCGGTCGGTCTCCTCGTCGAGCACGAAATCGAGCGGCGTGTTGGACGCGATGCCGCCGTCCCAGTAATGCTCGCCTTCGATGACGACGGACGGAAAGCCCGGCGGCAGCGCGCCGGAAGCCATGATGTGCTCCGGACCGATCCTCTTGCCGAGCTTCTTGAACTCGTGATTGTCGAAGTAGCGGAAATTGCCCGAGGTGACACCGACCGCGCCGACCGACAGCCGCGTCTTCAGATCGTTGATGCGGTCGAAATCGACCAGGTGTTCCAGCGTCTTCTTCAGTGGCGCGGTGTCGTAATAGCTCAGCGATTGCGAGCTGCCGGGCGGCCAGAGCGGTGCCGGCGGAATCCGTGGTGAGAAAAAGCCCGGCACGCCGAAGGTCGCGATAATGGCGGCGCTGGTCTCGTTGAACAGCGAACGGACGCGCTCGTGGGTGGAGACCGGATTCCAGGGCACCGGCGACGACGCCATCTCCCAGAATTCCTTCAGGCGAGCCACGCGCTTGTCCGGATCGTTGCCGGCGATGATCGCGGCATTGATGGCGCCGATCGAGATGCCGGCGATCCATTCCGGCTCGAAGCCTGCGTGGCAGAGCGCCTGAAACGCGCCGGCCTGGTAGGAACCGAGCGCGCCGCCGCCTTGCAGAACGAGAACGCGTTGCGCTTGCGCGGGCGCCGAGGCTGGCGCGGAATCCGAGGTATCCATTCGAAACCGTTCGGTGAGCAAATAACTTCGGGGCACCGTGGCGACAGTTCGCCGCGGCGTCAATCGATCAGATGGCAGGTTGGATCACGCGGAGTTTATCGATCTGACGTTGCCGCCAGAATAAGCGTCCAGAACACCTTGTACTTGGTGTTCGGCGCATAGGTCGCCGCGATGCCCATTTTTGTGACACCGCTTTTCAGCATATTGGCCTTATGCGGCGGTGAATCGCGCCAGCCCGAAAACGCTTCCGCCAGTGTGTGATAGCCCGCGGAGATGTTCTCGACGGCCACCGTCGCAGGATAACCCCCGGCCTCCAGCCGTTTGCCGAGCGGGGCCTTCACGTCGTGATCCATCTTGTTGCGGGCGGCCATCGCCTGCGATTGCTGCTCGGCGAGCCTCATCAGATCGGGGTCCACCACGACGGAGCCGAGGCCATTGTTCTGACGATATTGCGAAAACAGGATCGCGGCTGCCGGGGCGTCCAGCACGGCGCCTGCCTGCGCCATGTTGAGATACATGGCTGGTTCTTCCGGGATTTTGGTGTCTGCGGCGCAGCCGCCAAGCACCAGAAGCCCGAACAGGGCAACCGTCGTCCGTTTCACTGAAAGAACCCCCAAGGTTGGCCCGCCGTTGTTGCATACCAACCGTGGCTGAATGGTGAAGAGGGGCTAACTTTCGGCCGCCAAATGCCGTCATTCCGGGGGGCTGCGCGGCCACCCTATGCCAGCCGGCCTTAAGGCTATCTCGTTGACGCCGTTGTGCGTTTCTGGCTCTGTCGGACTGCCATACCGGTCGCGTTGAGGAAGATGATGAGCCAGGAAGCAGCCCTACCGATCGCCGATTCGACGACGACCCAATCGGTCTTCGATTGGCTCGAACGGTTCTCCGCCTGCGTCAGGGCGGTGGACTATGCTGCTGCCCGTCAGTTCTGGCATCCTGACATCATCGCGTTCGGCACCTATCAGGAACTGATCCGCGGCCTCGCGCGCTGGACCGAGACGCAATGGGACAATGTCTGGCCCCGCACGGCGGATTTCGCCTTCGACCTCGACAATACTGCGGTGCTGGTCAGCGCCGACGGCGGCATGGCGACGGTGATCACGCCCTGGACGAGCACGGGCTTCCATGCGGACGGCAGCCGCTTCGATCGGCCAGGGCGGGCGACGATCATTCTCGCGCGTCAGGCCGACGGGCACTGGCTCGGCATTCACTCCCACATGTCGCTGCAGCGAGGCGTGCCGCAAGACAGTCACGGCAACCGGCCCGTCAAGGCCCGTTAGTCACGCGCCGTCAGGCGCGAATCCGCTGCTTGCCGGTTACGGCAACGCTTCAAACAGGCACCCGCCGCCTTCGCATGTCAGGGCCACGAACACTTCCGACCGGATCAGCCAACGCTCGTCCCGTTTCACCCACTGCGCCGCATAGCGACCGGCGATGACCGGTTGCCCGTCTGCATTGCCGACATGGCCGGACCATCGGCCCTCCTCGTAAGCCAGAGGCCAGCGATCGCTGACATCCACGGTGACGGCCGTGCGCTGATAGACGATGGGATTTTGTCCGGAACTGGTGGACGACAGCATGTCGAGGTACTCGGACCGACCCGCGATCGCTTGGCCGAGCGCCCTGCGCATGGTCACGTCTTCGGTCCAGAGCGATGCCGCAGCTTCGAAGTCGCGATCGGCCATCGCCTTGGTCTGCGCGGCGCGCGCCGTCTTGACATCAGCTGCAGCACGCTCCCGATCGTTCATCGATGTCGTCTCCCTCGTGACCGTTGAGGCAGACTGGCCGATGTGAAGCCCGCTTTGTCAACAGGCCCCCAATTAATCCTGGGTGGCAAAGATCCGGTAGCGGCGGGGCTGTAGCGAGACGATTTCACCGGCCTGCAGCTCGCGGTCGCGGGGCGCGTCGATCTCAATCACGGTGTTGCCCTCACGGCCGGACAAGGCGACTTCGGCACGCTGGATCGGGCCGAACGAACGGACATGCCTGATAGCGCCATCCAGCGCGCCGCTTCCCGCCGGCCCGATCGCCATGTCGTGGCGGCGGACGAACAGCTTCGCCGCGCCGGACGCCGCGCCATGGGCCGCGATATTCAGGGGACGACCGTCCAGCCGGACCGCGTCACCGCTGACATCGACGGGCAGCACGATGGATTCGCCGATAAAACCATGCACGAAGGCGGTCGCCGGATTGTCATAGACCTCGCCGGGCGTGCCGATCTGTTCGATCTTGCCTTTGTCCATCACGACCACGCGGTTGGCGACTTCGAGCGCCTCCTCTTGGTCGTGGGTCACGAAGATCGAGGTGACGTGGATCTCGTTGTGCAGCGAGCGCAACCATTGCCTGAGCTCCTTGCGCACCTTGGCGTCGAGCGCGCCGAAGGGTTCGTCGAGCAGCAGGATGCGCGGCTCGATCGCGAGCGCCCGTGCCAGCGCGATACGCTGACGCTGGCCGCCGGACAATTGGCTGGGATAGCGGTTCGACAGCCAATCGAGCTGCACCAGATCGAGCAGCTCCTTGACGCGGGCGCGGATCGTGGCCTCATCCTTGCGGATCGCGCGCGGCTGCACCCGCAAGCCAAAGGCGACGTTCTCGAACACTGTCATGTGCCGGAATAGCGCGTAATGCTGGAACACGAAGCCGACCTGACGCTCGCTGGCGCCGCGGGTCAGCGCGTTCTCGCCGTCGATCGCGACCTCGCCGGAATCGGGCCAGTCGAGCCCCGCGATGATCCGCAGCAGCGTGGTCTTGCCCGAGCCGGACGGCCCGAGCAGCGCCAGCAGCTCACCGTCGGCGACCTTGAGGTCGACATTGTCGAGCGCGGCAAAGCTGCCGAACTTCTTCACGATGTTCTTGACTTCAATCGCCATCGCCCACCTCGGTTTCGTCGAGACGCCGCTCGAGGACGGTCTTCACGACAAGCGTGATCAACGCCAGCATCGCGAGCAGCGATGCGATCGCGAACGACGCGACGAATTGATATTCGTTGTAGAGAATCTCGACCAGCAGCGGCATCGTGTTGGTCTCGCCGCGGATGTGGCCCGAGACCACTGACACCGCGCCGAACTCGCCCATGGCGCGCGCGTTGCAGAGCAGCACACCGTACAGCAGACCCCATTTGATGTTCGGCAGCGTGATGCGGAAGAAGGTCTGCAGGCCCGAGGCGCCGAGCGAGATCGCCGCCTCCTCTTCCTGGGTGCCCTGCTCCTGCATCAGTGGGATCAGCGCACGCGCCACGAAGGGGAAGGTGACGAAGATAGTCGCCAGCGCAATGCCGGGCACCGCGAACAGTATGTGGATGTTGTGCGCCTGCAGCCATGGCCCGAAATAGCCCTGCGCGCCGAACAGCAACACGAAGACGAGGCCCGAGATCACGGGCGAGACCGAGAACGGCAGGTCGATCAGCGTGATCAGGAAGGTCTTGCCGGTGAATTCGAACTTCGAGATCGCCCAGGCCGCAACGACGCCGAACACGAGATTGAGCGTGACCGAGACCGCGGCAACCAGCAGCGTCAGCTTGATGGCGGCCAGCGCTTCGGGCTCGGCCAGCGCCGCGATATACGCTCCGACGCCTTTCGAGAAGGCCGAAGCAAACACCACGACCAGCGGCAGCACGACGAAGACGCTGAGGAAGGTCACCGCCAGCGCGATGATGACAAAGCGTATTGGTCCCGGCTCGGTGCGCGGATTCTGCCGCGCGGCGCTCGACCGGCCGCGCACGATCTCAAGCCGCGGCGCCGGCGCCGCGGCACTGACGTCGGTTGCCGGCGCGTAGGTCCGCAGCTGTGTGGTCGTGGTCGCCAATCCCGTTTGCATCGACATCGCAGATCCCCTCAATGCACGGGAATGCGGGCTTGCGCCCAGCGCTGCAGACGATTGATCAGGAAGATGATCAGGAACGAGGCCACCAGCATCACCACCGCGATCGCGGTGGCGTCGGCATAGCGGAACTCGGACAGCCGGATCACGACCAAGAGCGGCGCGATCTCGGAGACGTTCGGCAGATTGCCGGCGATGAAGATCACCGAGCCGTATTCGCCGACGGCGCGGGCAAAGGCGAGCGCAAAACCGGTCAGCAGCGCCGGGATCAGGCTCGGCAGGATGACCCGGAACACGGTGTGCCAGCGGTTGGCACCCAGGCTCGCCGCCGCCTCCTCGATCTCGACATCGAGATCGATCAGCACCGGCTGCACCGTGCGCACGACGAAGGGAATGCCGATGAAGACCATCGCGATGAAGATGCCGATCGGCGTAAACGCGACCTTGATGCCGAGCTCGGCGAGCGGCGCACCGAGCCAGCCTTTTTGAGCGAACAGCTGCGTCAGTGCGACGCCGGCCACAGCGGTCGGCAGGGCAAAGGGAATGTCGACGATGGCGTCGAACAGCCGCCGGCCCGGAAATCTGTAACGCACCAGCGCCCAGACGATGATGGTGCCCATCACCAGATTGACGCAGGCCGCGGCAAACGACAGGCCGAACGATATCTTCAGCGCGTTCAGCGTGCGGCGGCTGGTGATGACGCCCCAGAACTGGTCGAGGCTGAGCTCGAACGTCTTGAGGAACAGGGCGGCCAGCGGAATCAGGATGATGACGGAGAGCCAGGTCAGGGTCAGTCCCATGGTGAGACCGAACCCCGGCAAGGTGCTGCGTCGTGCGACCGCTGTGCTCACAAATCCCCCGTTGCTTTTGCCGACGCTGCGATCAGTTCTTGTAGATCTGATCGAAGATGCCGCCTTCGGCGAAGTGATCCTTCTGCGCTTTGGTCCAACCACCAAAAACGTCGTCGATGGTGAAAAGTTCGACCTTGGCGAAGGATTTTTCGTACTCTTTCGCGATCTCGGGATCGCGCGGCCGATAGGAATTGCGCGCGGCGATTTCCTGGCCTTCCTTGGTGTACCAGTACTTCAGATAGGCCTCGGCGACGGCGCGCGTGCCTTTTTTGTCGGCAACGCTGTCGACGACAGCGACCGGCGGCTCGGCGAGGATCGACAGCGGCGGCGATACGATCTCGAACTTGTCCTGGCCGAATTCCTTTTGAGCCAGAAAAGCTTCGTTCTCCCAGGCAAGCAGCACATCACCGACGCCGCGCTCGACAAAGGTCACGGTCGAGCCGCGGGCGCCGGTATCGAGCACAGGAACATTCTGATAGAGGTCGGCGACGAACTTCTTCGCCTTGTCGACCGAGCCATATTTCTTCTGCGCGTAACCCCAGGCGGCCAGATAATTCCAGCGCGCGCCGCCCGACGTCTTCGGGTTCGGCGTGATGACACTGACGCCGGGTTTAATCAAATCGTCCCAATCCTTGA
The DNA here is from genome assembly GCF_000938235.1 of Bradyrhizobium sp. LTSPM299. Classification (NCBI taxonomy): domain Bacteria; kingdom Pseudomonadati; phylum Pseudomonadota; class Alphaproteobacteria; order Hyphomicrobiales; family Nitrobacteraceae; genus Bradyrhizobium; species Bradyrhizobium sp. LTSPM299. Next base: position 84,706 of record NZ_JYMU01000017.1, on the reverse strand, counting down.
TGCCCTTGGGATTACCTTTGCGCACCAGGAACACGATGGTCGAGGTGTAGGGCGAGGCGTTGAGCGGCAGCCGCTTCTGCCAATCGGCCGGGAGAAAGCCCTTGGCTGCGATCGCATCGATGTCATAGGCGAGCGCCAGCGTAACGATGTCGGCCTGCAGGCCGTCGATCACCGAACGCGCCTGCGAACCCGAGCCGCCATGCGACTGCTTGATCTCGACGCTCTTGCCGGTGTCCTTCTGATACGCCGCCGCGAATGCCTTGTTGAAGTCGACATAGAGCTCGCGCGTCGGATCGTAGGACACGTTGAGCAGCGAATAGTCGGCGGCGAACGCCGAGCTTGCCCACAACAGTGCCGCGACGAGCGGCAAGATACGACGGACCATTTCTCTCTCCAATCAACCTGAGAATGTCAGGCAACACCCAAGACATAACTCGCGGTGAAGTGGTCTTAAGTCAACGAAACCGCTTTTCATTGTTTGCGGCCGCGCAACGCAGCTGTGCTACGAAGAGGTTGCGCTACGAAGTCTTTGTCGTATGGATGCCGCATTCCGTCTTGGCCCGGCCCCGCCAGCGGCCGTCGCGCGCATCCTCGCCGGGCGCAGTCCGGCTGCTGCAAGGCATACACCCGACCGACTGATAACCCGATGCGACAAGCGGATGCGGCGGCAGCTTGCCGAGCGCGTAGATCGCCTCGATGTCCTCGCGCGAAACATTGGCGAACGGATTGAATTTCAGCCTTTGACCATCGTCCTCGACGACCGGGATGCCGGCCCGGGTAGTGCTCTGGAAGCGTTTGCGCCCGTTGATCCAGCCGGAGAACGGCTTCAGCGCCCGCGCCAGCGGCTCGACCTTCCGGATGCGGCAGCAGGCATCGGGATCGCTGAACCACAACTCGCGGTCGGGATCTTCGCGCGACAGCGTTTCGTCCTCAGGCTTGATCGAGCGCACATCGGTCAGACCAAGTGTTGCGATCAGCGTATCGCGATAGGCGAGTGTCTCATCAAACAACCAGCCGGTGTCGAGGAAGATCACGGGAATCGCCGGATCGACATCCGCCATCACCTTGAGCAGCGCCGCCGACTCGGTGCCGAACGACGACACCAGCGCGAGCCGTTCGCGGCCGATCGTCTTCAACGCGGCCGCGATCACCTCGGCGGGCGACGCCGCGCGCAGCGCGCGATCGAGCACGTCCGCCGCCGGCAATCCGCCCGGCAGCTCCAGCGTCAGCTCTGATGCAAGCGTGCTCACTGCTCGGCGCTCTCCGAGTGACGCAGTTGCTGGCGGCGATGCAGCGCGGTGACGCGGCCGTCGCCGGTCGGCTGGTAGAACACCGAATAGCGCTTCATGGTGCCGGCGAAGGCGGCCGCGTCCGCATCCTTCTTCACCTCGAAGGCGTCGAAGCCGGCACGCGTCATGAACACGAACTGATCGCGCAGCACCTGACCGGTGGCGCGCAGCTCGCCGTCATAGCCGTGGCGTTCGCGCAGCAGCCGGGCCTGGCTGTAGGCGCGGCCGTCACGGAAGGTCGGGAACACCAGCGCGACGGCGGCGACGCGCTCGAGATAGGGCACGAGAGCCTCGAGATCGCGGTTGTTCGGCCAGATCACGCCCGTCTTGCCGGGGCGGCGCAACAGCGCCTCCGGATCGGCGAGGAAGCGCTCGGCGGTAACCAGGATCGCACCGTCACCCGGCAATTCCGCGCCATCGGCGACATGGACAAACAGGTCGGTAGTGATTCTTGCGTTCTTAACGAGTGGCATAGACCCGCTCCTTGAATGGCTCGACGCCCAGACGCTTCACCGCATCGACGAACAATTCCTCGGGACGGTCGCGCAGCGCCAGATAGGCTTCGACAATGTCTTCGATCACGTCGGCGACCTCCGCATAGGGAACGGCCGGGCCGATCAAGGTGCCCATCTGCGCGTTCTCGTCGGCGCGGCCGCCGATCGTGATCTGGTAGAATTCCTCGCCGTTCTTCTCGACACCGAGGATGCCGATATGGCCGACATGGTGATGGCCGCAGGCATTGATGCAGCCAGAGATGTTGATGTGCAGACGACCGATCAGGCTTGCGGTGTCGTGGTTGGCGAAACGCCGCGTCAGCTCCTGCGCGATCGGGATCGAGCGCGCATTGGCCAGCGAGCAATAATCGAGCCCCGGGCACGCGATGATGTCGGTGACCAGATTGACGTTCGGCGTTGCCAGGCCGAGGCGGTCGAGCGTCTTGAACAACGCCGGCAGATCGCGCTTGGCGACATGCGGCAGCGCCAGATTCTGCTCGTGACCGACGCGAATTTCGCCGAACGAGTATCTGTCGGCGAGGTCGGCGATCGCATCCATCTGATCGGCGGTGGCATCGCCGGGCGGGCCACCGACCGGCTTCAGCGACAGCACCACGATCGAGTAGCCCTGCACCTTGTGCGGGAACACTGAATTCTTGCGCCAGCGCTCGAACAGCGGATCATGCGCAGCCTGCTTCAGCTCGTCCGGCATATGCGGCAGCTTTTCGTAGGCCGGATAGGAGAAGCGCGAACGGACTTCCTCGATGGCGGTGTGATCGAGCGTCAGCCCAACATCGCCCATCAGCCGCCACTCCTCGTCGACCTCCTTGGAGAATTTCTCGATGCCGAGCTCGTGCACCAGGATCTTGATGCGCGCCTTGTAGATATTGTCGCGGCGGCCGTACTGGTTATAGACCCGCAGGATCGCCTCGATGTAGCTGAGGATATCGCGGCCGGGGACGAACGGCTTGATGGTCTTGGCGATGAATGGCGTGCGGCCGAGACCGCCGCCGACCAGCACCTCGAAGCCGGTCTCGCCGTCGGCATTCTTGTGCAGACGAAGCCCTATATCGTGGATCTTGATCGCGGCGCGATCATGCTCGGACGCCGTGATCGCGATCTTGAACTTGCGCGGCAGGAATGAGAATTCCGGATGCAGCGTGGTGTGCTGGCGGATCAGCTCCGACCAGATCCGCGGATCCTCGATCTCGCCCGGCGCGACGCCAGCCCACTGGTCCGAGGTGACGTTGCGCATGTTGTTGCCCGAGGTCTGCATCGCATGGATGCCGACTTCGGCGAGATCGGCCAACGCGTCCGGCAGCTCGGACAGCTTGATCCAGTTGAACTGGATGTTCTGCCGCGTGGTGAAGTGGCCATAGTCGCGGTCGTAGCGGCGCGCGACATGGGCAAACCGGCGCATCTGCTTGGACGACAGCGTGCCGTAGGGGACCGCGACGCGGAACATATACGCGTGCAATTGCAGGTACACGCCGTTCTGCAGCCGGAGTATCTTGAATTCGTCCTCGGTGAGCTCGCCCGAAAGGCGGCGCTTCACCTGATCGCGGAATTCCGAAACACGCTCATTGATCAGCGTGCGGTCGAGTTCGTCATATGCATACATGATGGATCAACCTTACGCCGGCACCGGGATGTCGATGGTGACACCCTCGGAGCGGATCTGTTCGCGGAGATTGCCGGGGCCGATCTTGCCGCCCTCCTTGAGCTCGACCGGCGCGATATAGGCGCCGATCGCGCCGACATCGTCGGCAACGCCCTCGGCGAGCAAGGCGCGTGCATCGTCTGATGTGCGCACGATCGCCGCGTCCCGCAATTCGGTCGACCAGCCGTTTTGCCCGGTCCGGTACACCACGGCACCATCCCAGGTGCGGTTGGCGGTCACCATCGACGGACCCGTGATCTTGATTTTCTTCTGTTCGAGCGGAGAGGTCATTCAGCAGCTTCCAGCAGTTCAGAGACAACTTGGGTGAGATTCGATTGACGCCACGGCGCGGAATGCGCCACCACGTCGCCAATGATGAGGATGGCGGGACCGCCGTCGATCGTCTTGACCAGCTCGGGCAGCCGCGCCAGCGTTCCGACCGCAGCCTGCGCGTCCGGCCGTGTCACGCGCGCGAACACGCCGACCGGTGTCTCGGGAGAGCGGCCCGCAGCCAGCAGGCCCGCGCGGATCGACGGCGCCGCGGTCATGCCCATGTAGACGACGACAGTCATCTTCTTGTCGGTCAGCGCAGACCAATCGACAGTCTCGGCGTCGCGCGCCTTGTGCGCGGTCAGGAAGGTGATGCGCAGCGCCTCGTGGCGATAGGTCAGCGGCGCCTCGAACTGCGCGGCGGCGCCAAGGCCCGCGGTGATACCGGGAATGATGGAGTAGGCGACGCCGGCGGCGTGCAACACCTCGATCTCCTCGCCGCCACGGCCGAAGATAAAGGGATCGCCGCCCTTCAGTCGCACCGCACGCTGGCCGGACTTGGCGGCTTCGATCATCAGTCTGTTGGTGGCATCCTGCCCAATGCCGGGTTTGCCGACGCGGCGGCCGACCGGGATGCGCGGGGCATCGCGCCTGATCCGGTCGAGAATGTCCGATGACACCAATTCGTCATAGAACACGATGTCGGCATCCTGCAGCGCGCGCAGCGCCTTGACGGTGAGCAGGTCCGGATCGCCCGGTCCGGCGCCGACCAGCGTCACGTGCCCGATGGCTTTTCCTTCCGCGCTTGCACCGGCGAATGCGATGGGATCGGCGATCGCGTTCAGAGCCTGCTCAGCTTCGTCCTTGCGGCCGGCCAGCACCAGCGCGCCGATCGGGCCATCGACGATGCGCTCCCAGAAGCGGCGGCGCAGCGGAAACTCAGAGATGCGGGCGTGGATCGATTTGCGGAAACGTCCGATGAAGCCGGCAAGATCGCCGATCCGCGCCGGCAGCACCGCCTCAATGCGCTCGCGCACGCGACGGGCCACCACCGGCGAAGTACCGCCTGTCCCGACCGCGACCACGACATCGCCGCGATCGACGATCGCGGGAAAGATGAAGGTCGAATGCTCGAGGTCATCCATCACATTGACGGGCAGGCCGACGGCCTTTGCGCGCGCCGCCATGGCGACACCGATGTCGCCGGCGCCGGCACAAAGAATTGCAATGATGCCAGAGAGATCGACCGCGAGCGGATCGCCATCGGCGCGTTCGATACGCGCGGCGTCTTCCGCAGCCAGTCCGGTGAGTTCGTGGTCGCCATCGGTCGCGTACCAGCGGACCTGCGCGCCCGCACCCGCGAGTAGCCGCAGCTTGGCGCGTGCGAGGTCGCCCGCTCCAACGAGCAGCACCTTGCCGACTTGCAGATCCAGAAACACAGGCAGGTATCGCATCAGACACTCGCTTCCCCAACTTGGGGGTTGACTGAAATTATTTTCTATTTATCTCTCGATCAAGGCCAATAAAGAGAAAATTATTTCTTCTCTATTGCGGCGCAACTGTAGAATTTTCACCTCCTCTGGCCAAGGCCGATAGATGCATCTTCTCGACAAGGAATCCGCCGCCACCGGGTTGCGGCCCGCAGCCTCTATCCAAGCAGCTTCCGTGCCGAAGATTTCGGCCGATCGGAGCGCCCCGTCGATGGACCACCTCGACGAACTGGAGGCGCAAAGCATCTACATTTTGCGCGAGGCGTTCGCCCGGCTGAAGAAGCTGGCGCTGCTGTGGTCGCTCGGCAAGGACTCCAATGTGATGATCTGGCTGGCGCGGAAGGCGTTCTTCGGCCGGGTTCCGTTTCCGGCGATGCATGTCGACACCGGCAAGAAGTTTCCGGAGATGTATGCGTTCCGCGAACGCTTTGGCAAGGAATGGGATCTCGACCTGCGTGTCGAGCCATGCCCGCCGATCGACAGCGTCGATCCGACCCTGCCGCCGGCCGCGCGTTCCGCCGCGCGCAAGACCGAGGGGTTGAAGCTCGCACTCAACAAGTTCGGCTTTGACGGACTGATCGCCGGCATCCGCCGCGACGAGGAGGCCACCCGCGCCAAGGAGCGGGTATTCTCGCCGCGCGGGCTCGAGGGCGAATGGGACGTGCGCGACCAGCCGCCGGAGTTCTGGGACCATTTCAACGCCTCGCCGCCGCAAGGCGCGCATTTGCGCATCCATCCGATCCTGCATTGGACCGAGGCCGACATCTGGGCCTACACCAAGCGCGAGAACATCCCGATCATCCCGCTGTATCTGGCCAAAGACGGCAAGCGCTATCGCTCGCTGGGCGATCAAGACATCACCAACCCGGTCGCTTCGACCGCCTCGAACATCGACGAGATTCTCGCCGAGCTTGAGGACACCAAGGTCCCGGAGCGCGCCGGACGCGCGCTCGATCACGAGACCGAGGATGCATTCGAGCGGCTGCGTGTCGCCGGCTATCTCTGATTTCATATTGGCGTGAGCGTTCTCATGAACATGATTCTTCCCACCGCCTCGATTTCGGCAACGCCCAACGGCACGACGCGACCGCAAGTGCGTATTGTCATCGTCGGCCATGTCGACCACGGCAAATCTACCCTCGTCGGCCGCCTGCTGCACGAGACCGGCAGCCTGCCGGATGGCAAGCTGGAAATGCTCAAGGCGGTCAGCGCGCGGCGCGGCATGCCGTTCGAATGGTCGTTCCTGCTCGATGCGCTGCAGACCGAGCGCGACCAGGGCATCACCATCGACACCACGCAGATCCGCTTCCGCACCGGCTCGCGCGACGTCGTGCTGATCGACGCGCCCGGCCACGCAGAGTTTTTGCGCAATATGATCACCGGCGCCTCGCAGGCCGACGGCGCCGTGCTGATCATCGACGCGCTCGAAGGCGTGCGCGACCAGACGCGACGGCACGGCTATCTGCTTCATCTGCTCGGCGTGAAGCAGGTCGCAGTCGTCGTCAACAAGATGGACCGCGTGGATTTCAGCGCCGCCAGGTTCAAGGAAATCAGCGACGAGATCTCGGCACATCTGATCGGCCTCGGCGTCACACCGACCGCGGTGATCCCGATCTCGGCACGTGACGGCGATGGCGTCGCGGAACGCACGCAACGGATCGGCTGGTACACCGGCCCGACCGTGGTCGACGCGCTCGACGCGCTGGAGCCGGCGCGGCCGCTGGAGCTGCTTGCGCTGCGGCTGCCGGTACAGGCGATCTACAAGTTCGACGACCGCCGCATCGTCGCGGGGCGTATCGAATCCGGCAGTCTTGCTGCCGGCGACGAGATCGTGATCATGCCGGCCGGCAAGATCGCGAAGATCAAAACGGTCGAGAGCTGGCCGGTGACCCCGGTTGACGGTCCGCAGACTGCGGGACGCTCGGTCGGCATCACGCTCGACCGCGAGCTGTTCCTCGAGCGCGGCGACGTGATCGGCCATGTCGGCCAGAGTCCACGGGAAACCCGCCGCATCCACGCGCGGATTTTCTGGCTGCATGACAAGCCGCTGTCGAAGGGCGACCAGATCCTGATCCGGCTCGGCACGCGCGAGACCCGCGCTACCGTCGTCGCGATCGAAAAGGCTGTCGATCCCGGCGCGCTGTCGAACGAGGAGACCACGGCAATCGCGCGCAACCATGTCGGCGAGATCGACATCGCGCTGGCACAGCCGGTCGCAACCGATCCTTACACCGAGAACCCGCGCACCGGCCGCCTCGTGATCGAGGTCAACGGCCGCATCGCCGGCGGTGGCCTCGTGCTGTCGGTCGACGCCGGCCAGCGCGCCGTGCCGATCGACATCGTGCCGGTGGAATCCGCGCTGCGGCCCGACGAGCGCTCGGCGCGCTGTCATCACAACGGCGCGGTGGTCTGGCTCACCGGCCTGCCCGGCTCCGGCAAATCGACGCTGGCGCGCGCGCTCGAGCGGCGCCTGTTCAGCCTTGGCGGCTCGCCGATCCTGCTCGACGGCGATACGTTGCGCGCCGGGCTGAACAGCGATCTCGGCTTCTCGCCGCAAGATCGAGCTGAGAACATTCGCCGTCTTGCCGAAGTGGCATCCCATCTGGCGCGCAACGGCCATATCGCGATCGTTGCCGCGGTGTCGCCATCGGCCGCCGACCGTGCGGCCGCACGCCGCATCGCCGACAGCGCATTCCGCGAGATCTATGTCGCAACCCCGGCCGAAGTCTGCGAGACCCGCGACCCCAAAGGCCACTACGCCAAGGCCCGCGCCGGCGGCTTGCCGTCCTTCACCGGCATCACTAATGACTACCAGCCCCCGAGCAGCTGCGAACTCACCATCGATACCTCGACCCGGTCAGTCAGCGATGCTGTCGAGCAGATCGAACGCATGCTCGCAACGTCCAACATCCTGTTCGACGAACTGGCCGATCTCGCCGCAAATATCTGACGCCCACGACTGAGTGTGGGCGACAGAGGGTCTTCTCAGAGCCGTGGCTTTAGGGCTAAAAGAGCTGTGAACGCGGCCCTTTGGCGCGCTTTTTGCTGATTTGCTTATGAAAACAGCACTTAGACGCCCGTTTCTTTGAGAAAGCCCATCATGACTCGTGTCGATGCCCACGGACTGAAGATCGCCCCTGTCCTGTTCGATTTCATCGCCAAGGAGGCGACGCCAAAGACCGGAATCGCGCCTGACGCGTTCTGGGCCGGATTGGCCGCCATCCTCGCGAAGCTCGGACCGAAGAATCGCGAGTTGCTCGCCGTCCGCGACACGCTGCAGGCCAAGATCGACGACTGGCATCGCGCCCACAAGGGCAAAGCGTTTGACACCAATGCCTACACCGCGTTCCTGAAGGAGATCGGCTATCTTCTCCCTGAGCCCGCGACCCACAAGGTCGAGACGGCCAATGTCGATGAGGAGATCGGCAAGATCTGCGGCCCGCAGCTCGTGGTGCCGCTCACCAATGCCCGTTATGCGCTGAACGCCGCCAATGCGCGCTGGGGCTCGCTCTATGACGCCTTCTACGGCACCGACGCGATCCCGCATGATCCGAGCGAGAGCGGCAAGGGTTACAACAAGGCCCGCGGCGACAAGGTGATCGCGAAAGCAAAAGCCTTCCTCGATGCCGCCGTGCCGCTGGCGACCGCAAGCCACACCGACGTCACCTCCTACAGCGTGATCGCAGGCCAGCTCTCGGCCAAGCTGAAGAGCGGCAACGCCACCGCGCTGAAGAACGCCACGCAGTTTGCGGGCTACCAGGGTGACGCGGCTGCGCCCAGCATCATCCTGCTGGTCAACAATGGCATGCATGTCGAGGTCAAGATCGACCGCAGCAACACCATCGGCAAGGACGATGCGGCCGGCGTCGCCGACATGATCCTGGAATCGGCGGTCTCCACCATCCTCGACATGGAAGACTCGGTCGCCGCCGTCGACGCCGAAGACAAGGTGCTGGTGTATCGCAACACGCTCGGCCTGATGGCCGGCACGCTGTCCGCCGACTTCGAGAAGGGCGGCAAGACCCTGACCCGCGCGCTCAACGCCGACCGCGTCTACAAGACACCCACCGGCGGCGAGCTGAAGCTGCACGGCCGCAGCCTGTTGCTGATGCGCAATGTCGGCCACCACATGTTCACCGACGCCGTGCTCGACGCCAAGGGCGAGGAGATCCCGGAAGGCATTCTCGACGCCGCGGTCGCTGGCCTGCTCGCGATCCACGACGTCAAGGGCAATTCCAAGCTCAAGAACAGCCGCACCAGCTCGGTCTATATCGTCAAGCCGAAGATGCATGGGCCGGACGAGGTCACGCTGACCTGCGACCTGTTCGCCGAGGTCGAGAAGATGCTTTCGCTGTCCGAGAACACCATCAAGGTCGGCATCATGGATGAGGAGCGCCGCACCACGGTCAACCTCAAGGCCTGCATCCAGCGCGCCTCGAAGCGCATCATGTTCATCAACACCGGCTTCCTCGACCGCACCGGCGACGAGATCCATACCTCGATGGAAGCAGGTCCGATGATCCGCAAGAACGATATGAAGGCGCAGCCCTGGATCAAGGCCTATGAGGACTGGAACGTCGACACCGGCCTGGTCGACGGCCTGCCCGGCCATGCCCAGATCGGCAAGGGCATGTGGGCGGCACCCGACAAGATGGCCGACATGCTGACGCAAAAGATCGGCCACCCGCAGGCCGGCGCCACCACTGCATGGGTGCCATCGCCGACCGCCGCCACGCTGCATGCGCTGCACTATCACCAGGTCAACGTGATTGCCCGCCAGCAGGAACTCACCAAGGGCGGACCGCGCGCCAAGCTGTCCGACATCCTCACCATCCCGGTGTCGCAGTCGAACTGGGCGCCCGACGACGTGAAGCAGGAGATCGACAACAACTGCCAGGGCATTCTGGGCTACGTCGTGCGCTGGATCGACCAGGGCGTCGGCTGCTCCAAGGTGCCTGACATCCACGATGTCGGCCTGATGGAAGACCGCGCCACCTTGCGCATCTCGAGCCAGCATCTGGCGAACTGGCTGCATCAGGGCGTCATCACCCAGGACCAGGTGATGGAATCGCTGAAGCGGATGGCCGTCGTGGTCGACAAGCAGAACGCCGGCGACAGCCTCTACAGACCGATGGCGCCGTCGTTCGACGGCGTCGCCTTCCAGGCCGCCTGCGACCTCGTGTTCAAGGGCCGCGAGCAGCCGAACGGCTACACCGAATACATCCTCACCGCGCGCCGCCGCGAGGCAAAGGCTGCGGGCTGAGCCGCGCCACTGCGATAACGAAAGCCCCGGCAGGATGCCGGGGCTTTTTTGTTGGCCGTACGCGCCGGCTAGAACACCGCGATGTATTTCAACAGCGAGATCACGCCGAGCACGATCACCACGACGCGCGCGATCTGCTTGGCGCGGCCGTCGAGCGGCAGCATGTTGATCAGATAAAGGATGAGAATAACGACAAGGAACGTGATGAGAACGCTGACGATCATGCGGGCCCCCTCCAGGCATCGTTGAAACTGCTGTTAGCCCTTTGCTAACGTGCCGCAGCGCGACCGGTTCCCCGACGTGGAACCAAAAGTCGTCCGGCAATCTCAACCGCTCATCATCAGCTACTCCCGCGCCACCACGGGCGCTCGCTCGTATTTGGCGCGGATGCGCTCCGGCACCGGGGTGAAGTTCAATTCGGCGCCGCGGCGATCGACGCGGCGGGCGACCATCAGCCCGTCCTTGGCGGCGACGATGTCGCCAGTGCGCAAGGTCGGATCGTCCTCGATCTTGACCGCGGCGAGCCCGACCGGATCCCTGCCGTTGCAGCTGCAGCCCGCGACGATCTCATCGCGATAGCGGAATGCGTTCGGCAGCTCAGAATAGGGTTTTCCGCTCTCGGTCGCGGCGCTGTTGATATTGCCGCCGTAGACGATTTCGGTCGCGCTCGCCGGACAGAAGCTGTTGCAGGTCTCCGCCTTGCTCTGGCCGCCGGTCGCGGAAAGCGGAAAATAGCGACCGTCGCAGGTCCGCACGCAATAGGCCTGGCCAACGCCATAGCGCGGGCGCTCGACCTGCTGCACGGGCGCATTGCCGTCGTCGAACGGCATCCGGATCACCGGCGCACGGCCCTGGTTGAAGCCGCCGAACAGCGCCGAGAAGAAATCCTGGGCCTGGGCTGCGGGCGCAAGCGACAGGCCGAGCAACGCGGCCGTCCCGAACACAAACCGCCTGGTATGCCGCCTCATCATCATCGATCCTCAGTACAGCGAGGAGGACGCCGGGATGTTCATCGCCTGACGGCCCGAGGGCAGCGTCGTCACTGCAGCACGCGGTTGGGCCGGACCCGGGCGCACCGAGATCTGCGTCGTCGACGCGCCGAGCTCGCGGGCAGCGATATGCGGCGCGTTCTTCGGCAGCACCACGACCTTGGTGCCGACATCGACACGGCTGAACAGGTCGGCGACATCCTCATTGGTCAGGCGGATGCAGCCCGACGAGACGAACTTGCCGATCGTCGAGGGATCGTTGGTGCCGTGGATGCGGTATTCGCTGGAGCCTAGATACATCGCGCGCGCGCCGAGCGGGTTGCCCGGGCCGCCCGCCATGAAGCGCGGCAGATAGGGCTGGCGCCTGATCATCTCGGCCGGCGGATGCCAGTCCGGCCACTCCGCCTTGTGGCTGATGGTCTGCACGCCAGACCAGGTAAAGCCCTCGCGACCGACGCCGACGCCGTAGCGGATCGCCCGGCCACCGCCGAGCACGTAATAGAGCGCGGTGTTGCCGGTATCGATGATGACGGTGCCGGGCGCCTCTAACGTATCGATCGCGACGGTGGTGCGGCGCAGCCGCTCCGGCAGCGCGCCGTCCTCGGTCGCGGGATCGGTCATCACCTTGTCGGTCGAAAACCCGCCCGGCTGGGTCGGCGCATAGCCGAGCGCCTGATTGCCATAAACGTCCTGGCCGTAGCCTTGAGCGCTGGCCGAACCGGTGGCGACGAACGGCGCGACCAACAGGACGCTGGCGAATGCAAGGGTGCGCGCGGCGCGCGACGGAAGCCGGCGGCTGGATGCAGACTGCTGTGTCATGGACTGCCCCTGAAGCGTGACGCATCGCGGTGATGCTGTGCAGAAGCAACGTCGATCGCCGCCGTCTGGTTCCGCCGCGAATCGTCGCGAGGCGACGATTGTCAACCCTCGCAACCTCACGATCCCGCGATGGAACCTTTCGCTGTGCACCCCGTTTGCTCCCGAGTCGGCACGCGGATCGCGGCGCGGATTTATTCGTGTCCGAGCGGGAGAATATTCGTGCGTGTCTTTCCGAGTGAACGTCTGTTTGCCAAGGCAGCTCAAGGCAAGGCACCTCAAGGCAAGGCATCTCAGGCCAAGGCGCCTCAAAGCAAGGCGCCCCAAGATCAGGGCACGCCGATCCCCGACAGCAAGATCGAAACTCCGCCGATCATCAGCCGCGCCGAGCTGGTGGCCTTCGCGCTGGTCGCGTTGCTCTTGATCGTGGTCATCGCGGTGCTCTATGTGGCGCGCGCGTTCTTCCTGCCCATCACCATGGCCTTCATCGTCGGCACCATGCTGTCGCCGGCAGCAAGCCTGCTCGAACGCTACCGCATCCCCCGCCCGCTCGGCGCCGTCCTGCTGGTGACCGCGGTCGGCGCGACGATCGCCTTCATGGTTGGGCTGATCTCCGCGCCGATGATGGAGTGGAGCTCGCGGCTGCCCGAACTCGGCGCGATCCTGAGAGAGAAGATGCATGTGTTCGACCGGCCGCTCGCTTTGTGGCAGGACCTGCAGACCATGGTCGGCAGCCCCGGAGCACTGGCCACGTTCCAGTTGCCGAAATTCGAATGGGTGCAGCCGACGCTGGAATTCCTGTCGCCGACCTTCGCCGAATTCATGCTGTTCATCGCGACCCTGATCCTGTTCATCGCGAGCTGGACGGATCTGCGCCGCGCCATGGTGATGACCTTCACCGAACGCGCCGCGCGGCTGCGCGCGCTGCGCATCCTCAACGGGATCGAAACCCATCTCGGCAACTATTTGCTGACCGTGACCATGATCAATGTCGGCGTCGGCATCGTCACCGGCGTGATCTGCGCCATCACCGGAACGCCGAACCCGGCCGGACTTGGTGCGCTCGCCGCGACGCTGAACTTCATTCCAATCATCGGCCCGGTCGCGATGTTCGCGGTGCTGGTGCTGGTCGGGATCATCGCGTTTCCGACCATCGGCGCCGGGCTGATCGCGCCGGCCTGCTTCGCGGCCGCGGTCTTCCTCGAAGGACATTTCGTGACGCCGACGATCGTCGGCCGCAGGCTGTCGCTGAATGCGCTCGCGGTCTTCCTCGCGCTGGCGTTCTGGACCTGGCTGTGGGGCCCGATGGGCGCCTTCCTGTCGTCGCCGCTGCTGATCGTGGCGTTGATCGTCAAGGAGCATCTGACGCCGGAAGACTAACTCGAAGTCTCCCTTGGATTTCCGCAACGGAACTTCGGCTGCGGCCAAACGTTTGCTCATCGAAACGCAGAGTCTCCGGGAGCTTTCGATGTCGAGCACGGATAGCGCATCTGGGATCAGGACCATGACAGACAAAGCGACTTACGATCGTCTCGAGAAGGATGTCACCGCCGTGAAAAATGATATCGCCGCCCTCACCGAACAGATCACCGAAGCGCTCAACTCGTTTGCCGGCAATGCGGGCAAGCAAGCCCGCCGCCATTACAAGGAAGCACGCGCCAACGCCGAATCCACCCTCGACGACATGTCGGAGCGCGGCAGCGCGATGATGGGTGCGGCGCAGGACGCGGCGTCCTCGATCGAGGAGACGCTGGAAGAGGTGATCACGCAGCGGCCGCTTGCGACCGTCGGCCTCGCCATCGGCATCGGCTTTCTGATCGGCGTCACCTGGCGGCGATAAGTCATTTGGCGGCGGTAAGCAGACGACATTGTCCAGCCTGAGGCCCAGTGATGGCGATCGCACACAAACTACCGTTTTGGACGAGATGGCAGCGCTGGTGGGCTGTCGCGAATTTCGTCGATGCTCTTTTCAAGGCAAGGCAACTCCATGCTTCAGCGGTTGATCGATGACGTCAAGGAATCGACCGGAAGCGCGTTGCGGCTGACGTCGCTCGCCGGCGCTGCCGCGATTGCGCTGTTCATCACCACCGCCTTCCTGTGCGCCGCCGCCTTCGTCCTGGTGCTGCAAAACTACGGCCCGGTGCAGGCGTGCCTGGCGGGCGCCGCGATCTTCTTCGTGGTCGCCGTGATCGCAGCCATCAGCTACACGATGCGCAAGCGTCAGATGCAGCGGCGCGCCGCGGAAGCGGCAAAAGCCGCGAAAGCCGCCGCAACAACCGGCCTGCTCGCCGACCCCATGCTGCTTGCCACCGCCCTGCAGATCGTCCGCGCGATCGGCGTCAGGCGCCTGATCCCGATCCTGGCCGTCGGCGGCATCGTGCTCGGCGTGATGGCGAGCCGCAGCGCCGCTGCCGGCAGCGAGCCGGCGGAGGAGCAGTAGCGCTGCGTGGTCGTGATGGCCTAAAATCGCGGCAACCAAAATTGGTGTCGTCGCCCGGCTGGTCCGGGCGACCCAGTATTCCAGAGGCAGCAGTGCTTGAGCCGACGGGCCGCGGCGTACTGGGTCGCCCGGTCCATGTGCGCAATTGCGCACAGGCCGGGCGATGACACTGTGGATGGGAACGCAACTTTGCGTTCTCGCGACATGATCCCGTGAGGGCTTGCGCCGACGGGCAACTCAGTGCTTTGGGGTGGCTTGCGTTGTCAGGTCTCAGGTGATGCAGCGGCCGGGCTGCAGCAGCTTGGCGACGTCGGTCAGCACGCTGACCACGGGCTCGCAGGCGACCTTGCGGCCCTCGCCGGGTTTCGACAGGCCGGGACCGGCCGGGCGGCTGCGCGCCTCTTCCTTCGCCGCGGGAACGCGAACCAGCACTGAGGTGTCCGGAAGCCCGTCGAGCTTCAGCGCAATGGTCTGGCTGTTCTGGCCCAACGCCCGAACCTCGGCGCGGTCAGCCTTGGCGGCGCGATTGACGATCGTCTCGGGCGCAGCCGAGACGGTCTCGGGCACGGCCGAAATGGTGAGCTGACCGCCGATCAGATCGTGGCCGGATGCGAACTGCACGGCGCCAACCGTCAGGCCGACCGCAAGCACGCCAAGAATTCCCCTGTGAATCTGCGACATTTTGGATGTCCCTCGCCCCGTGACACATTTCCCATGGCGATCACGGACACAACGCGAGCGGAACCCAAGGGGTTCGCGGACCCTTCCATCACTTAACCGTGTACAAAAATATTTTCACTCGCCTGGAACGAGTCCCGGGGGGTCGGAGTCATTCCGGCAGCCGGTTATTCCCCCTGCCCCATTGACCGGTGACGTAGGGCGCGACCGTGGTGATGCCGGTCGCGCCCTGCTTTTTTGCTTCAGTGCCTGATCCAGCCGATCACGGCCCCGGCCGACGCCCAGAGCGTCCAACCAAGGCCAAGCAGGCAAATCAACGCAGCCGCCAGCCCGACGATGAGCAGCAGACCGTCCTCCTGCAGATAGGCGATCGCGATCAGGACGACCGCCATCCCCGGTATGACGTTCACCAGAGGCAGCGGCCAACCGGCGGACAAGGCCAGCAGAAAGACGACCAACCCGACGAGCCGGTTCGTCACCTCGTGACGCGCGTTCCATCGCGGCCGGCTGACGCTCTCGATCGCCTGCAGCAGCGGGCGGGCCCGGACCGTAAACCGCTTGAACCGCTTGAAGTCGAACTGCCGCTTCGACAGGAAACGCGGAAACGACGGAGCGGTCCGGCCGAGCATCATCTCGACCGCGGGAAACAGCAGCGCGATCGTCGCGATCGTGGCGATGCCGGGGATGATCACCAACAATCCCAGCAGCAGCAGGAGAAGTCCGAACGAGCGCTTGTCGAGATGGCTGAGGAGCCATTCCAGGTCGACGGGACCGTCCGGTGCTTTCGCGACAAGTTCTTCAAGGAGTTCAGAGGTAGGTGCGGGTGCCAATGGGGCTCCAGTCGAACAGGGCTTTAGGCCCAACGTGGCCAAGCCTGGCCTCGATTGCAACGGCTGACGAGGCAGACTAGGAAGCTCCCATGAGCAACGATTCCGACCGGGCGTGGCAAGGCCACTCGCCCTTAGGCCCCCTGCCCGCCCGTCGGCGCCGCTGGCCTTGGCTCCTTCTGATCGTCGTCCTCACCCTCGCGGGTGCTGGCGGCGTCTATGCATGGCCCGAAATCGCACGACTGGTCCCGTCTCTCGGCCACGAGGCGTCCGGCGGAAAGATGGCAGCCGGCGATAGCGGGACCCTGCCGGATCTCCTCGCCAGCCAACAGAAGACCGGCGAAGATCTCGCGGCCCTGGGCCGGGCCGTCGCCGACCAGCAGGAGCAGCTGAAGGCCATTGCCGATCGATTGGCGGCCCTGACATCGAAGGTCGATGCCCTGCAGAGCCCCTCTTCGGCTCCCGTTTCACCACCGGCGGCTGCCGAGCCGCCCCGCGCCCCGACCGCACAGGCGGCTCCAAGGCCGATCGCGCAAGCTGCTCCGAAACCGAGAAAGCCGCCGTCTCGGGCTCCGACGCCGTCGGGGCCCATTTCTACCGGCGGAGCGCCGCTCAACGTAGCGCCCAGCGACACGGTCCACTGAGCGACAGTTGTAAAGAAGCTCAGTCTTACACGATCATAAAGTGCGATGCCTGCAATTGGCTGATCGCGGTATCGACGAAGTCGATAGACCCCGCGTTAGGACCACTTCCCAGCGCAAGCAAGGTCCCGCCGTCTCCATCGCTCTTTAGCGAACTCATGATGTCGGCGACGGAGTGAAAATTGCCCACGCCGTTCGCAAGATCGACGACGCCGAGCGTGTCATTGCCAAAACTGGAGATCGTATCGACCTGGCTGCTCGAGTTGATCGAGACCGTCAGACCCGTGCTGTGATCGATGATGTTGACATAGGCCGCGCCATTGATGATGGCATGAGTGCCAAACCCGACAAAGTTAAACTGGTCTGATCCGCCATTGACCGTAATGACGTCCTGGCCAATCTGGTTTGTCACATTGGCCTGGGACCCGTTGAGCACCAAATGATTGGCAATTCCGCCCAGTGTGATCGTATCGTGGCCGGCGCCGGCAACGACGTTGTCCAATCCGCTGCCGGCGATGATCGTGTTTGTTCCCGAGCCGACGGTGATCTGGTTTCCCATCCCGCCGAGATTTACGGTGCTGTTGCCGTTGCCGAGCGTGACACTATTGGTGCCATCTCCGCCCGTGACGACATCGTTGCCATTCCCAAGCGTGAGCGTGTTGCCATATCCGGAGAGCGTCACTTTGTCGTTGCCGTTGCCAGCCGTGACCTGGCTCGCACCGTCGCCGGGATGGACAACATCGTTGCCGCTGCCCAGTGTGATGATGTTGCCATATCCGCTGGCGTCGATGCTGTCGTTGCCATTGCCGAGCGCAATCGTGGTGGCGCCTGTCGATCCCGTCACCTTGATATTGCCGTTGCCACCGGTGACGTGGTTGACGATCCCCTGCAGATAGACGGTGCTGTCGCCGCTCGGCACATCAACCGTGCCGTATGTTCCGGCGTAGATCGTGTCGTTCCCGCCATTGCCGTGGATGATATTGAACAGGCCATAGGCGTGGATGATGTCGTTGCCCGTCGTGCCCTCAATGGTCGCATAACCAGATGCCGGGCCGTTGATCGTCGTGGAGGCGGCTTGATGCGTGTCGATGACGGACGTGCTGGCGTCGCTGACGGTCAAGCCGACGCTGCTGGTGTCGCTCAGGGTAAAATTGGTCGTTGTGCTGCCGTCTCCGTGCGGCGAGGCCACGAAGCTGAGGGCGTGCAGCTCGGCGGTCAGGTTGGCAGCGCCGGTAGCTGTCAGCTCGTAGGTTCCGTTTCCAAGCGAGGTCAATCCTGTCCCGGACAGGAGACCAGCCGCGCCCGCGAGCGTGATGATCAGACTATCGGTTGCGGCTGCGTTTGGATCCGTGATCGTGAGGTCGCGAATGGATTGATCGCAGCTTCGTTGCTGGTCTTTTGTCCCGATACGGTTCCGGCGATGGTCGGTGAGGCCGCGGCCGTCAGCAGAATGCCGCCGGAGGCGTCTTTCGCGATGCCGAAATGAGTGACCGACGTATCCGCCAGTGTGAAGGTCTCGCTCGCCGTGCCGTTGCTGACCGTGAGCGTCGAGCCGGACACCGTCGCCGTTGCGCCGCTTGCATAGGACAGCCCGGAAAGATCGATCGAGTCACCGGGCGCAATGCCATCGATCTGGCTTGCAAAGGTCGATGCGCCCGAAACCAGCTTCTGTTCGATCTTGAGTGTGCCCTGGCCGGAGAAGGTGATCGCGTCGTCGGAAATCGCGCCCGCCTTGAGATCAAGCGTGCCGCCGGCGATCGTGGTCGCGCCGACAATGCCGCCCGCCTCGACGAGTTCTGTGGCGCCAAGATGAATTGTCGAAGCGTTCGCGGTGCCCTGATCGAGCACGTCGAGCGTGCCGCCGTTCAGCGTCGTGGAGGTGACGATGCCGCCGTCCGAGACGGAGAGGCTTCCTGAATTGAGGATTGTTCCGCTCGCCGCACTGGCGTTGACCGCCGGTGCGCTTGGGTCGCCAGTGAGGGGGTCCGGTATTGATCCCGAAACCGTCATCACACCACCATTGATGGTGGCGTTGCTGGCGATCCCGGCCCCGGTCAGGTGCAATTGGCCGCCACTGCCGACAATTGCTGAATCGAGTTCGCTTCTGATGACGCTGCCGAATGTGCCCCCGGGAGAATGATAGACCGTCTCTCCCGAAGCATTGATGACGCCGCCTGATTCAACGATGGTGCCGCTGAAAGGCGTTCGCTGAAAATGCCCGTCAAGCCGGAGTTATTTTTCACCGAGATTTTCAAACGGTTCCTCGCGCGACTTCTGCTGTTAATCTGCGACAAAGCCGTGACGTGTATACGCGTGAATGTTGCTGGATGAATTTATCACCAGCGTGACGAAAATTGCGGCGACCACGCGCACTCAAGATTTGCGCGAAACATCCGCGTCAGACGTGGATCATGGCGCGTCGAAAGTTCCACTGCCGTTCCGCGCCTGAATCGTTGCGGCGCGGCTCCGGGCTCATGGGTCGCGCTTTCACACCAACTGGCAGGCAGGCGATCGCGACAACGATTCGCAACCACCGCGCTGCATCGCGCGGCTATGGCTTCACGGGATCGGTGATCGCCCCGCCTTATTGCCCCGCCTGCGCCTTGGCCGCCACCGCCTGGCGGTCACGCGCGGCGATGAGTTCATTCTGAAGCTTCGACCGTTCAGCATCCGTCATGGCGGGTTGCTCACGCGGCGGCGGCAGATCTTCGACCGGAAGATAGGTGCCTTTCTTTGCAGGCATTGAGGGAGGCATCGGTGCCTCGGCCCGCGCATCCATCAGCGACGAACCCGTGGACGTCGCACAGCCGCCGAGCGGAAGGCTCAACAACAAGAACGCCCCCGCGGCGCGCACCATTCGCCGTTGATACCGATACGCAACAAACATGCGTGACCGTTCCACGACCAATGCGGGCCAATTATGTCGGTCCGCAGCTTCTCATGGAACGGCGCGCGGCGAGGTTAATCGCGGGTTACAGTCCGGCACCTGTGCCGCCCCCAGACTATGCGGCGGCGGTGAGGCCGGCCGATTTTGGCGAACCGACATGACGCGACCTGCGTCAGCCGCTACACTCCCCGCATGAAACTCGTCTTCATCCATGGTGCGCCGGCCGCGGGAAAGCTGACGACTGCGAAGGCGCTGCTAGCGCAGACCAGCGGGCGGCTGTTCGACAATCATGCCGCGATCGACGTCGCGCGTACGGTGTTCGATTTCGGCACGCCGGGGTTCTGGGAGCTCGTGCAGACGGTCCGTATGTCGGTGCTGGATGCCGCGCTGGCACAGGACCTGCCGCTCCTGGTGATGACGTTCGTCTACGTTGATCCGCTCGACCTGCCGACCTTCGCGCAGTTCGAGGAGATCGTCGAACGGCGCGGCGGGCAGTTGCTGCCGGTGTACCTAAAATGCTCCACCGAGGAAATCGTCCGGCGTATCGGCACCCCCGACCGCGCGGCACGACGCAAGATGATTTCGGAAACCGGCGTCCAGCAGTTCATTGATCAGCACGCGGTGTCACCGGTGCCGCGGCGAAACTGCCTTGTGCTGGACAGCGAGGCCAATTCCGCCGAGGCGAATGCGCTGGCGATCAAGCGGCATTTCTGTCTCAGCTGATTACGGCGTGCACTGGCAAATTCGATCAGCCCATGTCCGCTTTGCCCTCGGGAGCGGACACGGGCGCCTCGCCCAAGCATGCCGGCTAAGGGCTAGAAGCTGACCTGATTGCGCACCATCGGCTCAGGGTGAGCCCTCGCCGTCACGCCTGCGCTCGCGCACGTAGAATTGGTGTGAGGAAACCAACGAGCGATGAACTTGCTCCATGGCCAACGCCACTAAGCTCATGATGAGCACCCAGGGCTCTCATGGAGGTTCGGATCCGGCGATGAATCGACGAACGAAAGGTGTCTTGCTCGTCGGCAGCCTGGCTGTCGCGGCCGCCGTCGCAACGGTCGTCGTACTGACGGGGGCGCTCGCAAAGGTCATGGATCCCCAGCATTATTGTGAGACCGGTTTTTCAAAATTGATCAATTGCACCTACCACCGGTCATCGAAAACGATCAGCCAATCGACCCCGATATTCACCACCCCCTCGGACACGACAAGCACCATCCCGTCCGGCTCGCGTGACACGCCCCGGTCAATCTATGTCGACGTTATGTCGTGGGCCGTTGCCGATTGCCCCCAGAATTACATCGCCAGGCGCCTGCTCTGCGCCACCCCCTCGGACGCGGCGCCGGTGCAGGCCGCGGACGACGATCCCGTCACGGGTCTGCCGCGGCCTAAGCCCTGGCTTGTCACGACGGCGAAGAATTCAACGTTCATCAAGGCGTTTCACGTCGAGACGCCGCTCGATCTCGCAGGCGTGCTCCGCTTCTATCGCCACGAGTTGAGCAAGCGCGGCTGGTCGGAGAATCGCGGCGCAGTCGTCGAGCCGGGCGGCGCCGTGATCGCCTTCACGACATCAGATGGGCCGGCGCTGCTCCGGCTCACCCATCAGGACGACAGGACGATCGTCGATCTGTCGCTGCGCGAGCCTGCCGCCAAGGACGCGACCAAGGATGCCGTCGTCCTGCCGATGCCAGGGCAGGTGAGGCTGTTGCTCGGCAATTCCACGAATGAAGAGGCCATCATCACCATCAACGAGCAGACCATCAAGCTGGCGGCTGGCACCGAGTTGACGGACGACACCGCAACCGGACGCAAATCGCCCGAGAGCCCGGAAATCAATCTGCCGCCGGGCAAGTACAAGGTCTCCCTCAAGATCGCGAGCGGCGTGGCGCAGAATCGGGAGTTCGAGGTCGCTGCCGACGAGACCTGGGGCCTGGTGGTCGGTCCGGCTGGCGTCCCGATCCCCCTGCATCTTTATTGACCGCGGAAGTCCGAGTTGGGGTCAAAACGCGACATCCCGGAATTGCTTGCGTAAGTCTGCCTCACCCCCAAGAGCGGATATCTCGCGCCAAGAGCACATGGCCTGGTCGACGACGTTGGGCGGGCGCCGCTTCACCTCGCCCCGCTTGCGGAGAGAGGTCGGAGCGAAATGCGTTCCGGGTGAAGGGGGTACAGGTCTATCGATGAGCAATCTTTTTGCGGAGACAGCCCTTCCGCGTTGTCCGCCGGGTTCAATGCGGCGATTGCACCGCTGCCCTGCTTAATTCTCCAAGCGTTCGTCCAGCCGGCTCGGCGGAGGATAACTGCGCCGCTTCGCCTTGAAATATTCGCGCGCGAAATGGATGCCGATCCCGATCAGGAACGGCGGAGCGAGCGCCGCCCCGATCATGAACACGGTAATGGACTTCGGCGTCAGGATGTCCAGCACCATCGACGCCAGCAGCCACAGGGTGGCTGAAATCACTGCGACGTCGACGTACTTCATCTCCGGGAGGCCCTTTGTCACCACTCGGGTTCCATATTACCTGCTGGCGGAGCCTGCGCCAGCCATTCCCGCCGAATGACGGTAGGAAGAGCGCACCATGGCGAGCTACACGGCCGACACCGCGAACGCCCGCACCAGATACAGGCCGCCGACCAAAGCCAGGATCGAGAGCGCGACCGAGGCCGCGATATAGGCTGCGGCCGGCCGTACCTCGCCGCGCTGCATCAGCACGATCGCATCCAGCGAAAAGGTCGAGAACGTGGTGAAGCCGCCGCAGATGCCGACGGTGAGGAACACCCGCAGCGTCTGGCTGACATTCCATGTCAGCGCGAAGGATTCCGCGAACACGCCGATCAGGAACGAGCCGACGATGTTGATGACCAGCGTTCCCCAGGGAAATCCGGTGCCGACCAGGCGGGCGGCGCCGATCGCCACGAGATAGCGCGCGACCGACCCCAGGGAGCCGCCAATGGCGACCGCAGCAAGTAAATGAATATTCAACGTCTCACCTTTCCGGCCCGCCACTCGACGACGCCTGTCAGCAATCCAACCACAAAGGTCGCGACGACCAGTTCACCGGGAGCGTCACCGAGCCAGGCGACGATACCGACGAGCCAGATCGACCCGACCAGCCACAGCGCGATTGAGAGTGAATCAGGAAGACCGTCATATGCAGCCCCATCTCATTCGCGGGGCGCAATCGGGTCGGTGGTTGGCACGTGCTCCTACCGACGCTCTCGCGCCCGGTAGGAGTCATCAGCCTTGCGGCGGTTATCGGGGGACTCCATCCCCATCAACGGGGCCGATGTTAGGGTGCGATGCGGAAGCAGGCAAGGCGTTTTGTGCGGGCGGCACGTGCCGGCGCGTTACGCGGCCGGCAGCGGCATCCGGAAGGTGAAGCAGGTGACGTCCTCCGTCGAAGTCACGTCGATGGTGCCGCCATGGGCGCGCGCGATCTGCGACACGATGTAGAGCCCAAGCCCGAGCCCCTTCTGGTCGGCGACGTCGCCGCGCGTGAATGGCGCAAACAGCCGCTCCATCGTGGCAGGCGGAATCGCGGGGCCCCGGTTTTCGACCGAGAGCTCGAACGCGCCGTTGGTGGCGGCCCTGACCTCGACCGGCGTTCCCGGCGTGCCGTAGGTGAGTGCATTGCCAAGCAGATTGGACAACAGCCGCGCAACGCGCTCGCGGTCGGCCAGCACCGGACGCAAAATCGCGAACTCGGCCTGGATGACACGATCCGGATGGGCCGCCTGCAACTCATCGACGACCTGGCGCAGTGCGGGCTCCAACGCCTCGCTCGAGCGCGTGACCGCGATACCGCCGCCGAGCCGTGCGCGTGCGAAGTCCATCACGTCGTCGATCAGTGCCGCCATTCGCGTGACGCTGTTCTGCATCAGCTCGGTGATCGTCTTCGCTTTGTCGTCCAGCGGCGTTCGCTGCAGGACTCGCACGCCTGCGGCGATCGAGGCCAGCGGGTTGCGCAGATCGTGACCAAGCACGGCGATGAACTGTTCGCGCAGCTCTGCCGTGGTGCGCGCATCGAGCAGGCTCGCCTCGGCCGTGACAAGGCGCCGTGCGGTATCGAGATGGCCGGCGATCAATTCGGCAAACAGCCGAAACATGCCGATGATTCCGGGATTGTTCAGCTTCGCCGGCTTCGGATCGATCGCGCACAGCGTGCCGTAGAAGCTGCCGTCCTTGAGGATAATCGGCACCGAGATGTAACTCTGGAAACCGTACATCGCGGGCGTCTGATGGTTTCGGTAGACCTCATCCTCACCGACATGGTCGATCGCCACCTCGCAACCCGATTGGCGGATCTCGTGGCAGATCGTCGTCTCGACCTTGAGCTCGCCGCCGGGCTTGAGGCCGAACCCGATCTCGTCATTGGCGGCAAGGCACACCCAGCGGTCGGGCGTGACGCGCGCCACGGCCGAAAAGCCCATGCCGGTGACGCGTGAGACGACGGTGAGAATGGCCGGGATGGCGGCGATCGACTCGACGGCTTCGATGTCGGAGTGAAATTCTTGCTCCCCACTGGATTCGATGGCGGTCATGCCTTCACCATGCGTGAAAGGGGCATCGACCGCCATGTAAAAGGTCCCACGGCGACGAGATCACGGGCTCTGGTCAGCTCCCGCCGCCGTCGAGAGCAACGCGTTCAGCTCGGCTGCGGCCCGCAGCTGCTCGATGCGCGCGACAACCGTCTCGCGCTGCGCGCCCTGCGGTAATCGGGCGAGTTCGTCCTCGAGGCGCAGCCTGTGCTCCTCCAGGCGCTGCTCGAACGTATGGGGCTCAGATCGTTTTCGCGTCTGCATGATTCACCTTTGGCGGTTGAAGGCCTGGGCTGTTGGCCCAGCGGTCCAGTTGCTCGATGACCCGCGCATGGCTAGGCCGCCGCGGCTTCGGTGCCTTAGGCTCCTCTGACAGCTTGCGGGGTAGCTTGACGTCGTCTGTCATGGCGTCTCTCCCACGTAGTAAACGCGGCAAGCGGCTCCATGTTCCGATGCAACATATTGATTTTATTAGAGTATTTTGCTAACTTGGCGTTTTTGTCTGTGCCTGGGGAACCCGATGCAAGTTTGCTCGTTTAGCAAATTACTCAATCAGCACATTTTGGGTGTTTAGCGATGAATGAGCTTCGGGGTGAACGACTTCAGGTCATGTTGTCTCCAGAGGAATTGGCAACGCTCGACGATTTCCGCTTCCGCCACCGCATGCCGACCCGGGCCGCGGCGGTCCGCGAGCTGCTCAAGCTTGGCCTGGCCAATGCGGCGGTCGACGGCGACACCGGCGTGAAGTCGAGCGATTATGGCGTGTTCAATCGGGGACCGGATGGGCACACGCAGGCCGACCCCGGCACAAACGCGCCGGACACGGATTGACGCACGGACTACCGCGCGTTCGCAACCATCGGCGCATCGCGTCGGTGGCGCAGCCGTTCAGACCGCGCCGAACAGGTCGACGATCGCTTGCAGGATGCAGACCACCAGCGCCGACGAGAGCATCGCCGTCCCCAGATCCGCGACATAAAGCAGCTGCGCCCTTTGCTCCGCATCAAGCTCCGCGATTGCCTTGCGCATGGCCTGGCTCCTGTTTCTGTCGGGAGAACGCGCCGCGCGGACGCCCGTTCCGTCGCGCGACGCACGCAGCGCGCATAAAAAAACCGGCGCACCTTGCGGTACGCCGGTTCAGTTTGACCAGCTTCAAGTAAACTCAGCAGCTCATGCCGACGCAGCCCGCGGCGCGCGATTGCGCGAGTTGCGCTGGAAGAACAGCGCCTGGCTCGCCACCGCCGACACCATCGCCGGCTGGAACGGCTTTGAGATCAGGAATGCAGGCTCCGGCCGCTCGCCGGTCAGGAAGCGCTCGGGATAAGCGGTGATGAACACCACCGGCACCTCGAAGATGCGCAACAGCTCGTTGACGGCATCGAGGCCCGACGAGCCGTCGGCGAGCTGGATGTCGGCGAGGATCAGGCCGGGCTTCTTGTTCTTGGCGAGCGCCACCGCATCCGAATGGGTGCGGGCGACGCCGATGACGTTGTGACCGAGATTCTTCACTAGGCTTTCGAGGTCCATCGCAATGAAGGTCTCGTCCTCGATGATCAGCACGTCGGTCGCGATCTCGGCAGCCATTTCGCGGCCGGCGGCGTCGGTGAGCTTGCGCGTCTCGGCGATGTCGATGGCGAGAATGTAGGCCACCTCCTCCTCCGAAAATCCTTCCAGCGAAAGCAGCAGGAAGGCCTGGCGCGGCAGCGGCGTGATGTTGGAGAGACGGCGCTCCGGCGGCAGCGACAGCGTCGCCACATCGGCATTGTCGTTATTGACCGACACTGAATTCCAGATCTGGGTAAAGAGCCGGAACAGCCCGGCGCGCGGGCCGTGCGTCTCGTCCAGCAACGCTGCATCCTGCAGCAGGGCCTCGAGCATGGCCCCGACATAGGCGTCTCCCGACGCCTGGTTTCCGGTCAGCGCGCGGGCGTAGCGGCGCAGCAGCGGAAGATGTTCAGCAACGACCTGCGATCGGGACATTCCCACTCCATCCTTGTTCGTGAGGCCAAACCGGCCTGAAACGCGTTGACCGGGGACGGCGTATCCCATTCCGGGAGGCGACCCCGGTTCCCCTGCATGCCCATCTACGCGCGACCGGCCAGAAAGTTCCACGAAATAGTTCCAGCGTGGCGGAACTTTCTGCGCAACTTTGCATTAGCTCGTGACCGATCGGGCCAGAGGTCAGCCTTTCTTTCGAGGAAACGACTTGGAAAATCAGAGACTTAACTCCCGGGGAAGCGTGGATCACATCATGAAGGAAGTAAAGAAGCAGGGCGGTCTCAACGCCGAGATTCAGTCGAGGATCGGCCACCAGCTTCGTGCCATGTACGACGACGTGGTACGACAGGGAGTGCCCGACCGCTTTGCGGAGCTGGTCCGCAAGCTCGACGGACCCGAGGCTGCCGCGGCGGCCGCTGCCGGGGGCGATACCGACAAGAACAATGGAGGGGACTAATGCCTCTCACCAATGAACTTCGCGACGACATCCTGGCGTCGGTCCCTAGCCTGCGCGCATTCGCGATCTCGCTGTCCGGCAATGGCGACCGCGCCGACGATCTGGTGCAGGAGACCTTGCTGCGCGCGATCGCCAATATCGACTCGTTCCAGGTAGGCTCGAACCTGCCGGCGTGGCTGTTCACCATCCTGCGCAACCTGTTTCGCTCCGACTACCGGAAGCGGCGCCGCGAGGTGGAGGACGCCGACGGCAACTATGCCAAGACGCTGAAGAGCCAGCCGTCGCAGACCGCGCATCTGGAGTTCGAGGAATTCCGCGCCGCGCTCGAGAAGCTGCCGCAGGACCAGCGCGAGGCGCTGATCCTGGTCGGTGCCTCCGGCTTCTCCTACGAAGATGCGTCGGCGATCTGCGGCTGCGCAGTCGGCACCATCAAGAGCCGCGTCAACCGCGCGCGCTCGAAGCTGAGCGCGCTGCTCTATGTCGACAGCGCCGAGGATTTCGGCCCCGACAACACCGTGCGCGCCGTGATCGGCGGCAATGGCGGCTAGGCGAGAGAGATGTTGAATGCGGAAAGGCGGCCAGGTCGGGCCGCCTTTTTTGTTTGAGGCGCAAAGCCACACCGTCGTCATTCCGGGACGCGCCTCTCGGCGCGGGCCCGGAATCCATTTTGCCACCGGCAACGTGGATAAATGGATTCCGGGTTCGCGCTACGCGCGCCCCGGAATGACGGCGAATCTGATTTGCGCTACTTCTTCCCCCCGCGCACCGGCGCGGCGAACTGCTCGGTGCGGTCGCGCTCGGTCATGTCGACGACGGTGTCCATCGGCGCGGTGAGCTCGTAGACGTAGGAGACGTCGGTGAAATAGCGCTTTGCGGTGCCGCCGAGCGCTTCGGGCGCGACGCGGTCGAGCAGGATCAGGCCGAAATCGCTGTCCGCGCGCCGCGTCGCCTCGCTGGTGTTGAACTCCTCCCAGCGGAAATGGAAGATCGCGTCGTCGCCCTCCCCGGTCACCTCCCAGTTGGCGACGATGTGCGGATGCTTGCCGACCAGCGACAGGCCTTCGTCGGAATGCGAGGCGAGTTCGAAGAACAACAGCGACAGCGACTGCGCTGCGCGGGCGCTGACGGTGATGTCCGGGCCGTTCACCGCGATGCGGTCGGCGTGCGGGATCGCGCGCGATTCGAACAGGCCCTTCAGCTTGACGCCCTGCCACTGGCTCTCGCTGAGCAGCGTCACGACGTTGGACATCGCGTGGATGCGGCCGATCAGGAGGTCGCGTGCGGCGTCAATGTCGGTGCCGTGGCGCAGCGTGCGCGTCACGATCGACTGGATCACCGCCAGGATGTTCTTGACGCGATGGTTGAGCTCGTCGATGACGGCCGTCAGCCGCCGTTCGAAGCCGATCCTGACCTCGATCTCGCGGCTGAGGCGCAGATTGTTGTAGGCGACATAGCCGAACAGGCCGCAGACAATGCCGGTCAGCGCCAGCCCGATCGCCGCGACAATGGTCGCGGTCTGCTGCGCGCGCGCCGTGGCGTTGCTCTTGGCGTAATAGTCGAGCGACCAGTCGCGGCCGCCGAACGTCACGGTGCGGACCATCGACGGCGCCGGCCCGTTCTCGCGCACCGTGCGCGAGGTGACGGCGCCCTGCTCGTTGGCGGTGAACTCGTCGTTGGAATCGCGCGGATCCTTCAATGCCACCGCAAACAGCGATGAGTCGTCGTTGGTCAGCATCAGCGACGACAGCTCGTAGGAAAAGGTGACGAAGCCGGCCGGCTCCGACGCCCCCTCGGGGAATACCGGCGCCGCCAGCGCGACGCCGACCGGGCCATTCTGCCGCAGCAGCGGGATCGGGTCCGAGGCCACCGGCTTGGCGTCGGCCAGCGCCTGCGCCAGCATCGGGCCGACCACGGAGTGGCGGTCGAAGGCACGGCCCGGGATGTTCAGGGTTTCCGGGGTGCGCGGCTCGACATCCATCATCACGTTGATCGGCCGGTCGAGCGCCTTGATGTCGAGCGGCTGGTCGTCGAAATCGCGGATCGACGGGTCGGTGAACCCTGCGGTTTTCAGCTCCACCGCCGCTGCGGGCAGCTCGTCCGGCCGCAGCCGCGCGATCCAGGCGGCGACGACGAAGTCGGTCTTGAAGGCATAGATCGCCGAGCGCAGCGGCTGCAGCATGTTGGCCTTCACCGTCGACGGCGCCCGGAATAGGCCCGACGCCACCCGCGCCAGCAGCTCGCGCTCGGTGAGGCGGTCCTGCACCAGGCTGGCATGCACGTCGATCGCCCGCGCCAGCGCGATGCCGTCGAGCGCCAGCTCCTGATCGTGCACCCGATAGGCGGCGAGACCGGAGAGCAACGCTCCGATCAGCGCGATCAAGGCGACGATGAAGCCCAGCCGAACCACTCGCTTACTCGGCAATCAGGGGGTGGCGGAAAGGGACGGAAGGCATCCGATGGGTGCGGGGGCAGCGACAAATCAACACGCGATGAACACCTGCCGCAGAGGAATATGGAATAGCAATCATCGCTACGCAACATGAGCCAGTCGACAGCATTAACGCTGACACCACCCTGCTGATCTTTGGCGGCACCAGAGGTTGCTAATCGGCAAAGTTGGATTTTGTTCCGGCGATTGCGGAACTTTTTTGCGGCGGGCAAGCACAGCTCAATGATCGACCGTCATCCTGAGGTGCGCGCCCTTGCGCGCCTCGAGGATCGACGGCCACCAGCCGGGCCGATTCATCCTTCGAGACGCGCTACGCGCTCCTCAGGATGACGGATCAGCCATCAGGGGCCTGCCACAATGATTAACGGCTATGCCTTCGCGCCGGCCTTGGCGCTGGCCTTGCCCTGCGGCCGCAGGCCGCCCTTGGTCTCGATGAAGCTGATGATCTGCTCGAGGCCGTCGCTCTTCTTCAGGTTGGTCATCACAAAGGGCCGCTCGCCGCGCATCCGCCTGGCGTCGGTGTCCATCTTCTCCAGCGACGCCCCGACGTGGGGGGCGAGGTCGATCTTGTTGATCACGAGAAGGTCGGACCGCGTGATCCCGGGACCGCCCTTTGAGGGGATCTTGTCGCCGGCAGCGACGTCGATGACATAAATCGTCAGATCAGCCAGTTCTGGAGAGAAGGTCGCAGCCAGATTGTCGCCACCGGATTCGATCAGGACCAGATCGAGGTTCGGAAACTTGGCGCGCATGTCGGCAACGGCGGCGAGATTCATCGAGGCGTCCTCGCGGATCGCGGTGTGCGGGCAGCCGCCGGTCTCGACGCCGGCGATGCGGTCCGCCGTCAGCGAGCCCGATCGCACCAGAAATTCGGCATCCCATTTGGTGTAGATGTCGTTGGTGATCGCCGCGATGTCGTAGCGCTCGCGCATCGACTTGCAGAGCAGATCCATCAGCGCGGTCTTGCCGGAGCCGACCGGACCGCCGACACCGACACGCAACGGGCCGTGAGATGTGGGCATGTCAGAGGCCTTTCGACGTGTGGGGAGAGCTGCGCATCATGACCGAAACAACCTCGTGTATTGCGTCTCGTGCCGCAAGCTGTCGAGATCGGCGCGGAAGGTCGCGCTGCCGAGATCGTCGAGCGAGGCCGCGCCGGCGCGCGCGGCCGTCGCGGCTGCCACCGGCTCGAGATCGGCCAGCACACGCTGGCTGTCGGTCTGCCCGAGCGGGATCAGTCGGCTACCTGCAGAAATCCAGTTGGAGACCACGGCGTGGAGAAAGGCGTGCAGCACCGGCTCCAGCGGAATGCCGTGCGCCGCGCTGACCAAACCGACCGCGACAGGATAGACGATCGGGCCGCTACAGGCGGCAACGCTCGCATCGAGGCCCTGCGAATTCCAGGCCGCACGCGCAATGTCGATGAAGGCGCGGCCCTGGCTCGTGGTCTCAAGCTGCCGCTCACGCGACGGCACGAAGGCGGCGGCGAGTTCAGCGATCTCCTTTAAGGCGACGTGATCATGGTCCGACGCGGCGCGGTGGCTGTGCACGACGAACACGGCGTCGCAAAATCCGCTTCCCTCGGCCAGCATTGCCGCGAGCCAGTCGCGCAGCGATGCAGCATCGGTGATGTCGCCGGCTTCCACTGCCCATTCGATGCCGCTGGAATAGGCGAAAGCGCCAACCGGGAACGATGGCGACAGCCACGTCATCAGCCGGTACAGCGCCTTCGCCTCGCCCGCCGTCATCCCGCCGCTGATAGCGGCGGGATCGGTCTCATTTGTGGTCATGAGCATGGGAATGGTCGTGATGGTCGTGGCCGCAATGCTCGTCGTGGTGATGATGGCCATGATCGTGCGCGTGGCTCTGGGCGTGATCGTGCCCGGTATGGTCATGCGCGTGCGGCTCTTCCGCATTGGCATGCCCGGCATAGGCGCCGCCCTCGGGATCGAACGGCGCTTCGATCTCGATGACACGGGCCCCGAGCCCCTTCACCATCGCCTCGATGACGTGATCGCGGCGGATGCGTAGGCCCTTCGGCATGATCTGGGTCGGCAAATGGCGGTTGCCGAGATGCCAGGCGACCCTGATCAAATGATGCGGATCGCTGCCACGGATTTCCAGTAGCGGCTCCGGAGCGGCGACCACCTCGACGAGGCGACCGTCCTCCAGCACCAGCGCGTCGCCGCCGCGCAGCGCGACGGCGTTTTCGAGATCGAGCAGGAATTCGAACCCGCCCGTCCCAGTCATCGCCATCCGCCGCCGGTGACGGTCGTCGAAATCAAGCACGACGGTGTCGGCGGGTGTGTCCGTCCAGCGATGCTGTCCCAGAACTCTTGTCGCGCGGATCATCGAAACCTTCGTGTTGTTGCCTCAGAGCTTCTCGACCTTGCCGTCGCTGATGATCTCGATCACCGTCGGTGCGGTCTTCATTTGCGAGGAATACTCCCGCCACACCTTCATATGCGGCGCGCGGCCATGCGCGTTGAGGTCTTCGCGGGTCTCCCAGCGCTCGACCACCACATACTGATTGGGATTGTTGACGCTGACATGGCCGTCATAGGACAGGCAGCCCTTCTCCTTGAGGGTCTCGGCCGTGCAGGCCTTGTGCCCCTTGATGAAGTCGTCGCGGTTGTCCGGCTTCATCGGCGTGGTGGCGATGACATAGATCATGGACTGCCTCCTTTCTTTTTGTTGATTAGCGGACGTCGACCTTCTCCGGCGTGATCACCTCGATCTTCGGCGGCGCGGCCATGCAATTCACCGCCACCCGGCCGAACGTCTTCATGTGCGCGGCGGTGCGATGCGGCACCAGCGCCTCGGCATTGTCCCACTGCTCGACGAACACCATCTTGCTGTGGTCGGTCACGCTCTCATGCAGATCGTAGGCGATATTGCCTGCTTCCTTGCGGGTTTCCTTGATGCAGGCCGTCGCCGCAGCGATGAATTCGGCACGGCTCTCGGGCTTGATGGTCAGCGTGGCTACGACGTAAATCACGGAAATTCCTCCCGGTTTTCTCTTTTAGCTTTGGATACCGGGAGGGGTTTTAGAACATAAAATAGCGCTGGGCCATGGGCAGCACGTCCGCGGGCGCGCAGGTGAGGAGTTCGCCGTCTGCGCGCACCTCATAGGTCTCGGGATCGACCTCGATATGGGGGGTGGCGTCATTGTGGATCATGCTCTTCTTGGAGATTTTTCCGCGGGTATTCTGCACCGCGTAGAGCTTCTTGGAGATGCCGAGCTTGCGGGCGAGCCCCCCGGCGACGGCGGCCTTCGACGTAAATACCACCGAGGACGCCGTCAGCGCCTTGCCGTAGGCTGCGAACATCGGCTGGTAGTGCACCGGCTGCGGCGTCGGGATCGAGGCGTTGGGATCGCCCATCGGAGCTGCCACGATCGAGCCGCCCTTGATGATGCAGTCCGGCTTGACGCCGAAGAAGGCTGGCGACCACAGCACGAGATCGGCCATCTTGCCCTTCTCGACCGAGCCGATCAGTTTTGAGACGCCATGCGCGATCGCCGGGTTGATGGTGTATTTGGCGATGTAGCGCTTGACGCGGAAATTGTCGTTGTCGTTGCCCTTGTCCTGCGGCAGCGACCCGCGCTGCTTCTTCATCTTGTCGGCGGTTTGCCAGGTGCGGATGATGACCTCGCCGAGCCGGCCCATCGCCTGTGAGTCCGACGACATCATCGAGAGCGCGCCGAGGTCGTGCAGGATGTCTTCGGCCGCGATGGTCTCTTTCCGGATCCGGCTTTCGGCGAAGGCGAGGTCTTCGGCGATCGACGGATCGAGGTGGTGGCACACCATCAGCATGTCCAGATGCTCGTCGATGGTGTTGCGGGTGAACGGCCGCGTCGGGCTGGTGGAGGACGGCAGCACGTTCATCAGGCCGGCAATCTTGATGATGTCAGGTGCGTGGCCGCCGCCGGCGCCTTCGGTGTGGAAGGCGTGAATGGTGCGGCCCTTGAACGCCTTCACGGTGTCCTCGACGAAGCCGGATTCGTTCAGCGTGTCCGAATGCAGCATCACCTGGACATCGTAATCGTCGGCCACCGACAGGCAGGTGTCGATCGCCGACGGCGTGGTGCCCCAATCCTCGTGCAGCTTCAACGCGCAGGCGCCAGCCTTGATCATCTCGACCAGCGCCGCCGGGCGCGACGCGTTGCCCTTGCCTGATATGCCGAGATTGACCGGGAAGGCATCGAACGACTGGATCATCCGCCCCATGTGCCACGGGCCGGGTGTACAGGTGGTGGCAAAGGTGCCATGCGATGGACCAGTGCCGCCGCCAAGCAAAGAGGTGACGCCAGCCATCAACGCGTGCTCGATCTGCTGCGGGCAGATGAAATGAATGTGGCTATCGAATCCCCCTGCAGTGAGGATCTTGCCTTCGCCGGCGATTACGTCAGTGCCGGGACCGATGATGATGGTGACGTTGGGCTGGATGTCGGGATTGCCGGCCTTGCCGATCGCAGCAATCATCCCTTCCTTGATCGCGACGTCGGCCTTGATGATGCCCCAGTGGTCGACGATCAGCGCATTGGTGATGACGGTGTCGGCAGCACCTTGCGCGTTGGTCACCTGCGACTGCCCCATGCCGTCGCGGATCACCTTGCCGCCGCCGAACTTCACCTCCTCACCATAGGTGGTGAGATCCTTCTCGACCTCGATGATCAGGTCGGTATCGGCCAGCCGCACCTTGTCGCCGGTCGTCGGCCCGAACATGTCGGCATAGACGGAACGTTTGATTTTCACGGACATGTCAGCCCCTTGTTGCGCGCGTCGCGAATTTCTTTGGCGCCGGTTCGCCTTGTCTCTGCCGTCGGAGCCCGGGGCTTACCCCTCTCCCCAACCCTCCCCCGCAAGGGGGGGAGGGAGCCCGACCTGCGTGCTCACCTCACGATGGATCACAGCTTCCCCTTCACCTCGCCGCGGAAGCCGTGGACGATGCGCTTGCCGGCCAGTGCCACGAGCTTGACGTCGCGGGTCTGGCCGGGCTCGAAGCGGACGGCGGTGCCGGCGGCGATGTCGAGGCGCATGCCGCGGGCCTTCTTGCGGTCGAACTTCAAGGCCGGGTTGGTCTCGTAGAAATGGTAGTGCGAGCCGACCTGGATCGGGCGGTCGCCGGTGTTGGCAACCGACAGCGTCACGGTCTTGCGGCCGGCATTGAGCTCGATCTCGCCGTCCTTGATGAAGAGTTCGCCGGGGATCATGTCGCGCTCCTATCGGATCGGCTCGTGGACGGTGACGAGCTTGGTGCCGTCGGGGAATGTCGCCTCGACCTGGATGTCGTGGATCATCTCGGGGATGCCGGCCATCACCTGGTCGCGGGTCAAAACCTTGGCGCCGGCCTGCATCAAATCGGCGACGGTGCGCCCGTCGCGCGCGCCCTCGACGATGAAGTCGGAGATCAGCGCGATGGCCTCCGGGTGGTTCAGCTTGACGCCGCGCTCGAGCCGGCGGCGCGCCACCATGGCCGCCATCGAAACCAGGAGCTTGTCCTTTTCGCGGGGAGACAAATTCATGCGAGCACTCTGATCATATTGAAGGGATGAGTTGAGCCAGCTTCCTAATTGAGCCAAAGCCTCGGCAACGGGACGGCGGAGGCGCGGCCGAGCACCGTCATCATGTCGGCGCGCAGCCTCGCCGCATCTTGGGCACAGAAACGCGCCATTGCAAATCCATTCCAGGCGGAGATGCCGACCTCGCCGCCGAAGCTTTCCGACGCCTCGCGGAGGCGTTCGACCAGTGCCTCGTCGCCCGGCACGAACAGTGCGGTCCCGATCGCCGCGCCGCCGCCCGCGATCGCGGGCTTTGCGAGCTTGTCGCCGATCTCGCCGTCGAGACGGATCGTCTCCGCAAACACCAGCCTGCCGCCGCGGCGCATCCGCCAACGGTCGACAAACTCGCCGTGGCGCATCGTCTCGCCCATCGCGGCGCGGCCAAACACAACGATTTCGCAAAGCAAAAGCGAGGCATTTTCGGCGAGATCGATGTCGAAGCTACGGTGGATCCGAGCGCGATCAAACAGGATGGTCTCCTGCGGCAGCCAGGCGAGGTGCGCCCCCGCCTCCGCCTTCAGGGCAATGCCGAGCCGCGCAGGCGCGCCGGGGGCGCGATAGACCTTCTCGGCCGCAGCTGTGGTCAGCGTCAACCGGGCGCCCTCGCCGGCCGCGATTGCGATGTCGAAGCGGTCGCCGCCGGCAATGCCGCCGGCGGTATTGACGAACATCGCCGACAGGCCGTCGTCTTCCGGCGATGGAAAGCGGACGCGCAAAGAGCCTGATTCATGCAGATCACCGCGGCGGGTGGCGCCATCCCTTCGATGCACGTCGAACCACACCGCGCCCTGCGCACGGTTCGCTGCAAATGTCTCTGAAGATGCGCCTGCGATCTCGCTCCGCATCCGCCCCAACGCTCCCCCTCCGCGCCGCGAGGAGCGGCGTCACAGTTTCATTACAGCGCCATCTGGCGGCTGATCTCGGCGGGATCGAGGGTCGCACGGTCGCAGGCATATTTCACCGCGCCTCGGTCCATCACGGCGAAACTGTCGCCGAGTTCGCAGGCGAAGTCGAGATATTGTTCGACCAGCACGATCGCGATATTGCCGAGGTTGCGCAGATAAGAGATGGCGCGGCCGATATCCTTGATGATCGAGGGCTGGATGCCCTCGGTCGGCTCGTCGAGCAGCAACAGCTTTGGCCGCATCACCAGCGCGCGGCCGATCGCAAGCTGCTGTTGCTGGCCGCCGGAGAGGTCGCCGCCGCGGCGGCCGAGCATAGTCTGCAGCACCGGAAACAGTGAGAACACGTCGTCGGGGATGTTGCGATCCTCGCGCTTCAGCGGCCCGAAGCCGGTCTTGAGATTCTCTTCCACCGTGAGCAGCGGAAAGATCTCGCGGCCCTGCGGCACGAAGCCGATGCCGTGCCGCGCCCGCTCATAGGGTTTTAGCGCGGTGATATCCTTGCCGTCGAAATTGATCGCGCCGGAGGCGATCGGGTACTGCCCGACCATGGCGCGCAGCAGCGAAGTCTTGCCGACGCCGTTACGTCCTAGCACACAGGTGACCTTGCCGGGCTCTGCGGTGATCGAAACGCCGCGCAAGGCCTGCGCCGCGCCGTAGAATAAATTGATGTTATCGACCTTCAGCATCGCTCAGCGCCCCAGATACACTTCAACAACCCGCTCATTCGACGACACCTGGTCGATTGTGCCTTCGGCCAGCACCGAACCTTCATGGAGACAGGTCACCTTGACGCCGAGCTCGCGGACGAAAGTCATGTCGTGCTCGACCACCATGATGGTGTGATTACGGTTGATTTCCTTCAACAGCTCCGCAGTCAGGTGGGTCTCGACGTCGGTCATGCCTGCGACCGGCTCGTCGACCAGCAGCACCTTCGGATCCTGCGCCAGCAGCATGCCAATCTCGAGCCACTGTTTCTGGCCGTGCGACAGGGAGCCCGCGAGGCGGTTGCGCGCGTCGGTCAGACGGATGGTCTCGAGCACCTTTTCGATGCGCTCGGACTCGGCCTTGCTGCCGCGCCAGAACAGCGTGCCGCGGACCGAGTGATCGACATTGAGCGCGAGCAGCAGATTGTCCTGCACCGTCTGGCTCTCGAACACCGTCGGCTTCTGGAATTTGCGGCCGATGCCGAGCTCGGCAATGCGGGTCTCGTCGAGCCGGGTCAGGTCGACGGTGCCGTCGAACAGCACGGTGCCCTCGTCCGGCTTGGTCTTGCCGGTGATGATGTCCATCATCGTGGTCTTGCCGGCGCCGTTCGGGCCGATGATGGCACGCATCTCGCCGGGCGCCAGCGTCAGCGACAGATTGTTGATGGCGTGAAAGCCGTCGAACGAGACGTGCACGCCGTCGAGATAGAGCATCGCCGAGGTGGCACGGGTATCCATCACGTTCATGTGCCTACTCCGCCGGGTTCGGTTCGCCGATGCCGTCTTCGCGCGCGGCACTTTCCTTGTCGGCTTCGATCGCCGCGCTGCGCTGCTTGTCGCGCCAGCTGTTGAAGGTGCCGACGATGCCCTTCGGCAACAGCAGCGTCACCAGGATGAACATCGCGCCCAGCATGAACAGCCAGTACGGCGCGAGCGGCCCCGAGGTGAAGTAGGTCTTGGCATAGTTGACGACGACGGCGCCGAGCGCGGCGCCGATCAGCGTGCCGCGGCCGCCGACCGCGACCCAGATGACAGCCTCGATCGAGTTGCCGGGCGCGAATTCGCTTGGATTGATGATGCCGACCTGCGGCACATAGAGCGCGCCCGCGACGCCGGCCATGCAGGCCGACAACGTGAACACGAACAGCTTGTAGGTCTCGACGCGGTAGCCGAGGAAGCGGGTGCGGGACTCAGCGTCGCGCACCGCGATCAGCACCTTGCCGAGCTTCGAGCTCACGACAGCGCGGCAGATCACAAAGGCAATGATCAGCGCCAGGCAGCTCAGCAGGAACAGCGCGCAGCGGGTGCCTTCGGCCTGCACGTTGAAGCCGAGGATGTCCTTGAAGTCGGTCAGGCCGTTGTTGCCGCCGAAGCCGAAATCGTTGCGGAAGAACGCCAGCAGCAGCGCATAGGTCATCGCTTGCGTGATGATCGAGAGGTAGACGCCGGTGACGCGGGAGCGGAAGGCGAGCCAGCCAAAGCAGAATGCCAGCAGGCCGGGCGCCACCAGGACCATCAGCGCTGCGAACCAGAACATGTCGAAGCCGTGCCAGTACCATGGCAGCTTCGGATAGTTCAGGAACACCATGAAATCAGGCAGGAGCGGGTTGCCGTAGACGCCGCGGCTGCCGATCTGGCGCATCAGGTACATGCCCATGGCGTAGCCGCCGAGTGCGAAGAACGCGCCGTGGCCGAGCGAGAGGATGCCGCAATAACCCCAGATCAGGTCGATCGCGAGCGCAAGGATGGCGTAGCAGACATATTTGCCCCACAGCGCCACCAGGTAGGTCGGCACCTGGAACATCGAGCCCTGCGGCAGCAGCAGATTCGACAGCGGGATCAGGATGCCCAGCGCGGCGACGATCAGGATGAAGGTAGCAGCGGCGCGATCGAGCGAGCGGGTGAGGATGTGCGGGGTCATGCTTCCACCGCCCGTCCCTTGAGGGCGAACAGGCCGCGCGGCCGCTTCTGGATGAACAGAATGATCAGCACCAGGATCGCGATCTTGCCGAGCACCGCGCCGGCCACCGGCTCGAGGAACTTGTTGGCGATGCCGAGCGTGAAGGCGCCGACCAGCGTGCCCCAGAGATTGCCGACGCCGCCGAACACCACCACCATGAAACTGTCGATGATGTAGCTCTGGCCGAGATTCGGGCTGACGTTATCGATCTGCGACAGCGCCACGCCAGCAATACCTGCGATGCCGGAGCCAAGGCCGAAGGTCAGCGCGTCAACCCGCGAGGTGGCGATGCCCATCGAGGCCGCCATGCGACGGTTCTGTGTCACCGCGCGCATCTCAAGGCCGAGCGCGGTATAGCGCAGCATCGCGAGCAGGATCGCGAACACCGCCAGCGTGAAGCAGAAGATCCAGAGCCGGTTGTAGGTGATGGTGATCTGGCCGACTTCGAACGCACCGCTCATCCAGGAAGGGTTGCCGACCTCGCGGTTGGTCGGACCGAACAGGGTGCGCACAGCCTGCTGCAGCACCAGCGACAGGCCCCACGTCGCCAGCAGGGTTTCCAGCGGGCGGCCGTAGAGGAAGCGGATGATGCTGCGTTCGATCAGCACGCCGATGCCGCCGGCGACCAGGAAAGCAAGCGGAAGGGCGATCAGAAGCGAATAATCGAACAGGCCGGGATAGCTGGTGCGGATCACCTCCTGCACCGCGAAGGTGGTGTACGCGCCAAGCATCACCATCTCGCCATGGGCCATGTTGATGACGCCCATCACGCCGAAGGTGATGGCTAGCCCGATCGCGGCGAGCAGCAGCACCGAGCCGAGCGACAGGCCATACCAAGCGTTCTGCACCGTCGACCATAGCGCCAGATTGCTCTGGATCGAGGAGATCGCGGAGGCCGCGGCCTTGGCAACCAGCGGCGGCTGGCCGGCGTCGAGACTGGTCAGCAGCGCCAGCGCCTCCTGATCGCCGCGCGCCTTGATCACGGCGACGGCGTCGAGCTTGTCGCTATCTGACGCGTCCGACTTGAACAGGATGATGGCGGCGCGCCCCTCGGCAAGCGCCTGCTTGGTGGATTTATTGGTCTCCTTGGCGAGCGCGCTGTCGACCGTCGGCAGCATGCTCTCGTCGTGGCTCTTGAGCACCGATTGCGCGGCAGACAGACGCTTCGCCGGGTCCGACGACATCAGTGTCAGGCCGCCGACCGCGGCATCCACGGTGCGGCGCAGGCGGTTGTTGAGGCGGACGGCAGCGGCATTGTCCGGCAGCTTGTCGACGGCAGCACCCGTTGCGGCGTCGATGATCTTGCCGTCGGGCTGGGTGATGAAGACCTTCTTGCTGTCGGGATCAGCCGACAAACGGCCATCCTGCAGCGCGCTGATGATCGGGGACGCGAGCGGATTGCCCGATGATGCGATCTCACCGACCGCGTCCTCGGTGTCGGAAAACTCATCATTGGCGAACTTGGCGACCGAGTCCTCGAACGGACCGGCCATTGCCGGCAGGACAAAGCAGCTGAGCAGCAGGATCGAAAGAAACAGCGCGCGAAAGCGGTCAATACAATTGGCGAACACGTGAATACCCCGGCCGGAGTGTGAGGAGAAGGCGGCGAACCGCGCCGCCTTCTCCAGTGTCTTGGAAGGTTCTTGTTGTGTCGTTGATCAGATCAGCAGTCCCGGATCAGGAACCCGAACCGAGGCACTTGCTAGTCTTGGTGTTGTAGTTGCCGCACTTCTTGCCGACCCAATCGCCAACCAGGTCCTTGGAGTCGGGCAATTCCTTCGACCATGCGTCGCCGGCGACTTCCGCCGGTGTCTTCCACACCACGTCGAACTGGCCATTGGCTTTGATTTCGCCAATGTAGACCGGCTTGGTGATGTGATGGTTCGGAAGCACCTTGGCGGTACCGCCCGTGAGGTTCGCCGTCTCGATGCCGGGAAGTGCATCGATCACCTTGTCCGGATCGGTCGACTTCACTTTCTCGACCGCCTTCACCCACAGATTGAAGCCGATGTAGGTGGCTTCCATCGGATCGTTGGTGGTGCGCTTCGGGTTCTTGGTGTAGGCCTGCCACTCCTTGATGAACTTTTCGTTCGCCGGGGTCTTGATCGATTCGAAATAGTTCCAGGCGGCGAGATGGCCGACCAGCGGCTTGGCGTCGATGCCGGCGAGTTCTTCTTCGCCGACCGAGAACGCGACCACCGGAATGTCTTTTGCCTTGATGCCCTGGTTGCCCAGTTCCTTGTAGAAGGGAACGTTGGCGTCGCCGTTGATGGTGGAGACCACGGCGGTCTTCTTGCCGGCCGAGCCGAACTTCTTGATGTCGGCCACGATCGTCTGCCAGTCGGAGTGACCGAACGGCGTGTAGTTGATCATGATGTCTTCCTGGGCGACGCCCTTCGACTTCAGGTACGCCTCCAGGATCTTGTTGGTGGTGCGCGGATAGACGTAGTCGGTGCCGGCCAGCACCCAGCGCTTCACCTTCTCGTCCTTCATCAGATAGTCGACGGCGGGGATCGCCTGCTGGTTCGGCGCAGCGCCGGTGTAGAACACGTTGCGCTCGGACTCTTCGCCTTCATACTGCACGGGATAGAACAGGATGTTGTTCAGCTCCTTGAAGACCGGGAGCACGGACTTGCGTGACACCGAGGTCCAGCAGCCGAACACGACCGCGACCTTGTCCTTGGTGATCAGCTCGCGCGCCTTTTCCGCAAACAGCGGCCAGTTCGAGGCGGGGTCGACGACGACGGCCTCGAGCTTCTTGCCCATCACGCCGCCCTTCTTGTTCTGCTCATCAATCATGAACAGGACGGTGTCCTTCAGCGTGCTTTCGCTGATGGCCATGGTACCGGAAAGCGAATGGAGAATACCCACCTTGATGGTGTCGTCGGCCGCTTGCGCGGGCGAGAACGACGAAGACGCAGCCAGGCCCATAACCAGGCCGGCAGTCGCCGCGAGAGCGCGGCGACGGGTCACCGTCGCTATATCGTGAGTAAGTTGTGTAAGCATGAAATGTCATCTCCCTGACGCAGGCGTGGAACGCTTGCGAAACGGCCACCTGGCCGCCTGCGGTTAAGGGAATCGCAAGAACTGTGCCACGCCCCTCACACCTCCTAAGATATTGAATAGACTTAGCAACTTCGGGAGTTCCGTTAGAATACGGCGCTCCGCCGCCTAATAATTAGGCCACAAAAATGTATGCCCAGAGGGCATCCTGATTATTTCGTGAGCAATATTGGCAGTTTGGCTAATTTTCCGGCATGGGTTTTTGACATTCTGCGCGACGGTTGAACGGGGAACTTCGGCTGCCACCTGGTTGCAACATCTTGAAAACGCCGTGTTCCTGGTCTACATGGTGGCGGTGCCCGCGCGAATCGCGGCGCGCCCACGCGAGCTGCGTGTTCAAGTCGTCTCAACGGCTTCTGGCTCGCCTTTGCATCCAACCTAGCCTGATGCCCCAGACACGCGGGTGTCCTGACGCCCTCGTGCGATTCTGGCGATATCCGCCGGGACGACGACTGTTTTATGGAAAGAACGACCTTTTGACCTCCTTTCAGGACTTCGGCCTCGCCGATCCCATCGCCCGTGCGCTGCGAGAAGAAAACTATCTCACGCCCACCCCCATCCAGGCCCAGACCATCCCGCTCGCCCTCACCGGCCGCGATGTCGTCGGCATCGCTCAGACCGGCACCGGCAAGACCGCAGCCTTTGCGCTTCCGATCCTGCACCGCATTCTGGAGAATCGCATCAAGCCGCAGCCCAAGACCTGCCGCGTGCTGGTGCTCTCGCCCACCCGCGAATTGTCGGGCCAGATCCTCGACAGTTTTAATGCCTATGGCCGCCACATCCGCCTGACCTCGACGCTGGCGATCGGCGGCGTACCGATGGGCCGTCAGGTCCGCTCCCTCATGCAAGGCGTCGAAGTGCTGGTAGCCACGCCCGGCCGCCTGCTCGACCTCGTGCAGAGCAACGGGCTGAAACTCAACCAGGTCGAATTCCTGGTGCTGGACGAAGCCGACCGCATGCTCGACATGGGCTTCATCAACGACATCCGCAAAATCGTCGCCAAGATGCCGATCAAGCGGCAGACACTGTTCTTCTCGGCGACCATGCCCAAGGATATCGCCGAGCTCGCCGAGGCGATGCTGCGCGATCCGGCCCGCGTCGCGGTGACGCCGGTCGCCTCAACGGTCGAACGTATCGTCCAGCGCATCATCCAGGTCGATTTCGCGGCCAAACCGGCGATTCTCGCCCAGCTTCTGAAGCAAGAACCGGTCAATCGCGCCCTGATCTTCACCCGCACCAAGCATGGCGCGGACAAGGTCGTGAA
Organism: Bradyrhizobium sp. LTSPM299; assembly: GCF_000938235.1. NCBI lineage: Bacteria > Pseudomonadati > Pseudomonadota > Alphaproteobacteria > Hyphomicrobiales > Nitrobacteraceae > Bradyrhizobium > Bradyrhizobium sp. LTSPM299. The sequence continues at coordinate 42,060 of NZ_JYMU01000017.1, read as the reverse complement.
GGGCCTCGAGCGCGCCGGAATCAGTGCCAATGCGATCCACGGCAACAAGTCGCAGAACCACCGCGAGCGCACGCTGGCGGCGTTCCGCACCGGTGAGATCCGCACGCTGGTCGCGACCGACATTGCCGCCCGCGGCATTGACGTCGACGGCATCAGCCATGTGATCAATTTCGACCTGCCCAACATCCCGGAAAGCTATGTCCACCGGATCGGCCGCACCGCGCGCGCCGGCGCCGAGGGCGTCGCGATCTCGCTGGTCGCGGGCGCCGAGGAGATGGGCTATCTGCGCGACATCGAAAGACTGATCAAGATCACGGTGCCACGGGAAGACCGCCGCACACCAGGTAGCCGCGACGCCGCACCGGCACAGAGCCCGCAGCCGCACCGGGGCGGCCGTTCCGCGCCCCGCGCCCACAATGTCCGTGGGAATGAGGCCGCTCCAGGTGCAAAAGGCCCTCGCCGCCACCGCCGTGGAGGTGGTAACAATGGCGCGCCGCAGACGAACCGGGGCGAGTCGCCGCGTTCGTCGCAGGCTGGCAACAGCGAAAGCATCCAGGGCGTCGCCTTTTTGCATCGCGAGAGCCGGCCAAACACGCAGCCCAACCGCAACAAACGACCGCAGCACTAGCCGTCGCTCGATCTGAGGAAACACATGGCTAAGGAAGAGCTGATCCAGTTCGAAGGACTGGTGACCGAAATCCTCCCCGACGCTCGTTACCGGGTTCAACTTGACGCCGGACACGAGATCGTCGCCTACACCGCCGGCAAGATGAAGAAGAACCGGATCAAGACGTTGGCCGGCGACCGCGTCACGATCGAAATGTCGCCCTACGATCTCGAAAAGGGCCGACTGATATTCCGCCACAAGGACGAGCGTCCGAGTTCACCCGGCGGCCCGCCGCGGGGTGCACCGCCGCGCGGCGGTCAGTTCCGCCGTCGGTAACCGAGGCTTTGCAACTGCTGCGCGCATGACATTCCGATGCCATGCGCAACAATTGGCCGGCGCCCGCGCCGGCCAAAAAATCGCGCACGTCAGGATTGTTTTGAACCGCTCTATCGAATAATGTATCGGCCATCGATTTTCGGCCGGACGACATTAGCTATCCACCGGTACAGCCGGTTCAGACGCTGACGACCCTTCCAAAAATTCGATCTCACCACCCCGCCGACCAGCGGGTCTTGAACTTGTATATCTGAGAAGGGACTACCCCCGTGAGCATGGGAACCGTGAAGTGGTTTAACGCGACCAAGGGCTACGGCTTCATCCAGCCGGATGAAGGTGGCAACGACGTGTTCGTGCACATCAGTGCTGTCGAGCGCGCCGGTCTTGGCACTCTGCGTGAAGGCCAGAAGATCTCTTACGAGATCGTAGCTGACCGCCGTTCCGGCAAATCCTCGGCCGACAATCTCCGCGCCGCTGGATAAGCCGATTTCCCGCGAGCGCGACGCTCGAGGAAATTGCCGTCAAGACATCAAAGGCCGCACTTCAGGTGCGGCCTTTTTTGCGGGTGATGTTTTGTCGGGTCGGCCTACGTCGACGGACAAGCCGGCATGGGCGACCCCGAGGCGGGCGTCGGATAGATCACGCAATTCGCTTGTCGCGGGCGAGTATAGGCGACGTCGCTGAGCGTGATGCCGGCTTTCGCCATCACCCAGCCGACCGTCGGAACGTATTTATAGCTGATCTCGCTGTAGATCAGCGAGGTTTGCGGGATCAATAGCGCCGGTGGAACGATGCTGGTGACGTTCTGACCCACAGTGTGGGACGAAGGTGTCAGCGTCGCCTGCGTGGCACCGCTGGCAATGGTCGCAGCCTTGGTCCATTGGATCTTCGCGGTGTTCGTGGAATCGACGTAGATCTCCGACAGCGTGGCTTGGGTCGGGCTCGGGTCATAGGGCGTCATGATCCCGACGGCGGCGCTAAAGAAGTTGGTGAGATCACTGTCCGCGACCGAGATCGACTGCGAGGTCAAGTCGGACAATGTGCGCGCCATCAGCGTCACCTTGCGGTCGACGGCGACGCCGGACGAGAATTCGACGGTGCCGAAGAACAACAGCAGCATCAGCGGGAGGATAAGGGCGAACTCGACGGCCGCCAGCCCACGCCTGTCGCGCGCGAACCGCCGCAGACGAAGCCAAATCCGCACTCTCTGTCGCATGTTCCGCATCAGAAGGGCTCATTCTTGAAGGCTGCAGTCGCGGTCAGGAGACGTTTGCCGGTGTTCAGGTTGGCGACGTTGAAACCAAGCGAAGTGACAAACAGCGGCCACTGATAGAACAGGCGGACCACGACGATGCTGCCGGCGCCACCGGTACTGTACTGCATGGCCGGAAGGAAGTTTCCGCCCGAATCGATCGGCGGGGTGAGGTTGACTGAACCGAACTGGGACGCGGTGTAGCTGCGCACGTCGATATAGATGCCGTTGGTGCAATCGAACAAGGCACTGATCTGGCTGCAGACGTAGGTCTTGAACTGCGCCTGAGTGCAGGGCGTCGAACAGCCCGTCACCAGGCCGCTCTGCGCCTGACCGGTCATGATCGCGCGCGCGGAATCCTGCGTCACGGTCTCCAGCACCTGGCCGGCAAAGAAGATCATGGCGGTCTCGACGATCGCAAACACCAGCCCGAAAAACAGCGGCGCGATCAGCGCGAACTCGACCGCAGCCGAGCCGCGGGAATTGCGACGGAAACGACGCAGGAGGTTTTGGGAAAAACGAGCGGGCAGCGGCATCAACGACCCCGGATGAAAATGGCCGGTAACAGCTACCGGAAATCCATTGTTGAAGTGTTTCGTCGGATCGGGACAGAATGCCCTGTTCCATCAAGCCAATATTAACCGTGTCGAGATGGCGGCCTGCAATCGACCGCGGCCCCGGCGCATGGATGCACCGGAACAGGAATGGCTCAATTCGTCGGCTTGGCGGCCGAGGCCGAACCGCTGGCCTGGCTGTTCAGCGTGCCGGCCTGGTCCATTGTTGACTTGAAGTAAGTCTCGCCGTCGCCAAGGGTGATGCGGCGCTGGCAGACCGGCATGCAGCTGTAGGTCTCGCGGTCGATGCCGCGATAGACGGTGACGAGCTGGTCGCTTGGCGGGCCTTCAACCTGGATCTGGCGATCCACCAGCACCTGGCCGGTGCGGTCGAGTGCGATGAAGTTGGTGGCGCCGTAGCCCTTGCCGGTGACAACGACGACGCCGCCATTCTGCAGGGTGACGTCGGCGATCAAGGGGTTGCCGACGACGATCGTCGCGATACCCGAGGGCAGCCTGACGAGCTTGGCCTGGTCGACGCTGACCGCGATCCGGTCAGGATCTGGCGCGGCCGTGGAGACCGCAGGCCACAGCAACATGGCTGCGGCCAGGGAGACGAATCCAAAACGCGCGACGGCGCGAATACGCTGAGACTGAAACGACATACTCTACCCCGGGACGTTGACTAGCCGGCAAAAGCGATACGCGGCGGACCGGCGCCCGACGGGGCAAATCTGACGGCAATTCATTTAAGAAGAGCAAAAATCGAGGCTTGAATTGCGCGGATGTCACGACTTCCGGAACGGATAGGCCAATTGTCCGGCGATCTCGCTCGGGAAGGCCTTGTCGTCGATGCCGTAATCGTCCGGCAGCCGGCCCGCCGGCATCCGGAAGGTCCCGAACAGGATATCCCAGACCGGAAAAGTGCCGGCGAAATTGCTGTTGCCCCCCTCATCGAGCGAGGTGTGGTGCCAGCGGTGAAAGACCGGCGACGCCAGCAAATATCTGAACGGGCCGAGATCCCAGTTCAGATTGGCGTGTACGAAAGCGGACAGGAACAGATTGAACGGACCGACCCAGAGCATCGCGCTCGGCGAAATGCCGGCCGTCAGCATCAGGACGTCGACGCCGACCGTTCCGAGCAGGAGATTGACCGGATGGAAGCGCGCGGCCGAAATCCAGTCGACATCTTCCGACGAGTGGTGGACCGCGTGATATCGCCAGAAGCCGCCGCGATGAAACATGCGATGCAGCCAGTACATCGCGAAGTCGGAGATCACGAGGAACAGCACGGCCTGCAGCCAAATCGGCAGCGTCGACAGCGGCCCGTGACCGTTATCGTAGAAGGCAACCAGTTCGGCGGAATCGCGGATGCCGAACACGAGGCCGGCGATAACAACCAGAAGCCCGATGCGAAACACGCGGGCAAACAGCGGCACCAGGAACCAGTAACAGAGGTCGGTGACGATCTCGCGCTTGCGCCACCAGGGCCGGCCGGGATTGCAGGCCCAGACATGCGCCAGCACCGTGAACACCAGCGCGAGTGCGATGGTGACGGGCACCATCTGGATCAGCGTCTGGCCGAGCATCTCGGCGATCTGGACTGGCAGGCTCACTCTCATCGTCCCATCGACGGCGATCGCAACGAGCCGAAAATACGCTCGCCCATGCCCCTGACCATAGATCAGGCGACCGACCGCGTCGCCATCTGCGCGCGCGCTCCACGATTATAGCAATCTTAAGATTCCCGCTCCAGCTTCTGCGCAGCCAAAAAGACGAGGGACATCACGTGTCGTCGATATCCGGGATCGAGAAACGCAACGCCACTTCCGGCATCCGCGGTCGGACCGCCAATCTGGCGGGGATTCGAGACGCCCTGGGACGCTGGCTCATGTTCAGCGACTATGGCGCCGTCGCGCAGCGGCACATGGCGGTCGTCTGGTCGTGCGTCCTGGGCTACGCCATTGTCGACGTGATCTGGCTGCAAGGCTCGCGGCTTTCATTTGCACAGGCGAACTGGGCGATCATCCTGAAGTGCCTCGCTTGCAGTGCGTTCGCCGGTATCTTCCTCGCTGTCGCATCCAGCCGTCTTGCCGGAGACGAAAGGCGTCCGGCAGTTCTGCTGCGATACGTTCTGCATCTGACCGAATTGCTGTGGCGCACGTTCCTGCCCATTGGCGCGCTGCTGGTCGGAGGGGTTACCCTGAGCTATCTGATCACCGCCGCGGACCTGCCCTTGAGGGACAATGTCCTGGCGGATGTCGATCACCTGTTTGGCTTCGACTGGCCGAGCTTTCTGCAGGCAACGAACGCCAGCCCGTTCATCGTGAAGGTGTTGGCCAAGGCCTACGACGCCACAGGTCCTGCCTCCGACCTGGTCGTGATGTGGCTCGTTTTGCGGCGCCGTGGAGACAGGATCACGGAATTCATGGCCGTTCTGAGCCTGAGCACGGTCGCCGTGTGCATCGGCATGGCACTGGTTCCGGCCGCAGGCGCCTTCGCATATTTCCAGCCCGCTCCGCAGGAATTCGCGAACTACTCGGCAGTCGTGGGCCCGATGTGGCCCTTTGTGCACACCTTCCTCATACTGCGCGATGGAACACTCTCCGTCATCGACCTCACGGCCCCCGACGGTATCGTCAGCTTTCCCTCGTTTCACACCATGCTGGGTCTCATGACGATCTACGCCGCGCGCGATACGCGCTGGCTCATGATCCCAGTAGCAGTCGTGAACGGAACGATGTTCCTGGCAACGATGCCCGTGGGGGGCCATCACCTCGCCGATGTCCTGGCCGGTGCCGCCCTGACCACTGGCGCAATCCTCCTGGTCCGGCTCCAGAACAGGTCGACGCCGGCGCGCGAACAGGATGCAGAGCGAACCGGCGCCTGATCGATTGGACGTCTATCGCGTCGGCAGCTTCACCATCGGTACCGCGCGGCGAAGCACAAGCACGATGAGCGTCACCGTCAGCAACGGAGCCAAGCGGCTCGGGGCAAACAGAAGTGGCGGGCTGATGATCGGCACAAGCCAGATCATGAACATCAGGGTCCAGCACCACAGCGGCTGCGAGCGGCCTTGCGCCATCAACCAGTAAGCCGCCGCGACCACTAGCAGCACCTGATCGTAAGGTCCGGAATGCGGTGCAGCGAGGACGGTGGCCGCGAGAAACACGGCCGTCTTCTCCATCGTGCTCAACCGCGAGCGGAACGCGAGAACAACGGAGCCAGCAGCAAAGATCGTTGCGAGGAGCTGGATCGCCGATGCCAGCCGCTGTGGGGCGCCAAGCAGGCTGGCGCAGGCGTAGACGCTGTTGCCCCACAGGCGGCCATACTCGATCCACTTCGCATCGGGGTTGACCAGATTCTCGGTCATGAGGGGAAGCCAGCGAAGCCACAGGTCCCAGCCGAAGATCAAGCCGCTCGCAACCGCCAGGGCCAGCGCAGACAGGCCGGCCGCCCATAGCGCGCGCCACTGCCCGGCCGCGATCAGGGCCGGCGGGACCAGAATGCAGAACTGCGGCTTGAACGTCAGCAGTCCCATCGTCAGCCCGCACAGAACGGGACGCTGCTCGAGAAGGCCCAGTCCGGCAACGATCAGCGCGACGACCAGAAACACGGCCTGGCCATCCATCACGTTGATGGCGGACGCCGGACACAGCAGGGCCATCACCAGAAGGACTCCGGAGGATCCCGGGCCCGCCGCATTCAACCGCAATGCGGCCGCCATCAGGGCCGCACTGACCACCTGAAACGCCACATAGGAACCAAAGAACCCCAGCGGCGCGAACGGCAGCAGCAGCACGAGAAAAGTCGGCGGATAGGCCCATGGCCGGAATTCGAGCGGCTTGGAGAGCCAGTCCGCAAATGTTGCGTTGAGGAACGCCGTGAAGCGATCGCCGTCGAAGACCAGGGACGCGTTGCCATCCAGGACCGAGCGGATCGCCCCGTAGAAAACCATCCAATCGGTACCGAGCGTATTGTAGTCGAGCCCGATCCTGCCGGGATATGGAACCGTCGTGGCGAGGATCACCCAGACATAGACGGACATCACCAGGCCAACGATGAGCAAGGCCGTGGGCGGCCGCAGCAGGCCTTGCCTGTCGTCAATTGCCGCGTCTGCTGAACTCATATCCCGTCCTGTCAGTTGGCAACGCGCACATGCACCACCGCGTTGTCATCCGTGTAGACGCGCTGCCAGCCGGCTGTGCGGTCCAGCAGCTGGACCGCAGGCGTCGACGGCTGCAGCATCACCGCGTCGATGTCGTAGGTCCGGAGCAGACCGATGAAGCCGTCGACATCCTTGAGCTGGAGCGCGCGATAATAGGCGACGTCGAATGTCTCGCCGTAAAGCTCAGCGCGCCCGTCGACGAACACCGGCACCTGGCGCCAGATCAGATAGCCGCCGAACGGAAGGTCGTTGAGCACCCGCTTGACGTTGTGGGCCTTCAGGACATCGACTGCGGCCGCAGGCGACTGGACGACCGGGGGCGCGATGCGCGCGCTCATCGCAACGGCCGAGGTCAAGGCGCACAGCGCCGCGAGCAGCGCCACCGCCGGCACCGCCCTCAGCCGGGCAACGCCCGCAGCCTGCAGGCCGAACTGGGCGGCCACCGGCGTGAGCACGACCAGCGGCAGCAGCAGCGCGAAAATCTCGACATTCCGGACGTGGGACAGCGCCATGTACAACAGGCCGAGCACCAGGGCGATCCGCGGCGGCGGCAGCCGCACGCCGCTGGAGAGCGCGGCACCGATCAAGGCGAGAACGGCCAGCTGGAATGCGCCGAAGCGGCTGAAATCCACCGGCATCCATTCCCCGATCAGACGCAGCAGCTCACCGAGACCAAGGATCTTCGACGCGGCAAGGATCGAGCCCCAGCCATAGGGCGTCACGCAGCAGGCAGCGAGCGCGCCGATCCCGAAAGCCATCCAGCGCAGCGCAAGCGACGGTCTTTGTGCCGGCGTGGCGTTCCACATTGCGTCGAGGGCGAATGCGCCGACCAACACGAGGCCGAACAGAAATCCGCCGTGCAGATTGGTCCAGAGCGCAATCAGCGGCAGCAGCCAGAACGACGGCGGCTCGCGGCGTTCGCTGGCAGTCATCAGGCCGTTGGTCCAGGCGATCATCACCGGCAGCACGAGTACATGCGGACGGGCCAGCAGATGCCCGGTCGACAGCTCCAGCGCCGCCAGCGCGACGACGCTCGCATAGGTCGCCGGCATCTTGCGGCCCAGAATGGCGGTGAGCTGCGCGCACACAATGGCTATACAGATCGTGGCCAGCGCCACGGGCCCGGTCCAGCCGGCGAGATCATAGGCCTTGGCGTACAGGACCTGCGCAAGCCAGGACGACGACATCCACTGTTCGCCGGCCCGGGTGAACGAATAGATATCGACCGACGGCACGGCGCCGTGATCGAGGATCCAGCGGCCTATGGCGATTTGCCAATAGGTATCGGAATCGACGAGGAGCTGGCTGCCGGTCACCAGCAGCAGCACATAGATGCCGCACCCCATCCACAACCAGGCGGGCACCTCGAAGACGGAGGCTTTCTCGCGTGGGATGGTTGCGGTCTCCGAGCTCATGGCGGCGCAGCCCGGTCAATCAGATCATTGACGGAACGGATAGGCCAACTGTCCGGCGATCTCGGTCGGGATCGCCTTGTCGTCGGCACCGTAGGTCTCCGGCAGCACATTGGCGGGCATCCGGAACGTTCCGAACAGGATATCCCAGATCGGGAACGTCCCCGCGAAGTTGGTGTCGCCGCCCTCCTCGAGGGAGGTGTGATGCCAGCGATGGAACACGGGCGTCGCGATCACATATTTGAACGGGCCGAGCGTCCAGTTCAGGTTGGCGTGGACGAACGCGGAGTGGAATGTGGTGAAGGGACCAACCCACAGCATGATGTTCGGCGAGATGCCGGCCATCAGCAGGATCACGTCAACCGTGATCGTGCCGATCAAGAGGTTGACGGGATGGAATCGCGCCGCCGATATCCATTCGAGATCTTCCGAGGAATGATGGATGGCGTGGTACTTCCAGAAGCCGCCGCCGTGAAACATCCGGTGCAGCCAGTAAAGCATGAAGTCGGAGGCGACCAGGAAGATGATCGCCTGCAGCGCGAGCGGCAGCCGCGACAGCGGGCCATGTCCATTGTCGTAGAACGCGATCAGCTCGTCGGCGGTGTGAACGTTGAAGATAGCGGCCGCCCCCACCACCAGGAGCCCGATGCGGAGCACGCGGGCGAACACCGGCACGAAGAACCAGTAGCAGATGTCGGTGAGGAGCTCGCGCTTCTGCCACCAAGGCTTGCCGGGGTTGCAGGCCCAGAAGTGGGCCAACACCGTGAAGACGAGCGCCAGCCCGATCGTGATCGGCGCCACCTTCATCATCGTCTGACCCATCATCTCGATGACTTCAAGGGGCAGCGTGGACATGGTAGCCTCGTTCAGTGACAAGTTGCTTTTAATAGCAAGTCTCTTGCCTATCGGCTTCCGCTTAAGGAGCTGTGAATCCAGACCGGCCGGACATCCGCTCAAGACAGTATTCGGCAATTTGTTCATGCGGCTTAATGCCAAATTTACTGTGCGCAACAACTGCGGGTTCCCCCCGACTTTGCGCGATCAAATTAACTGCGCCGCAATTGTCGAACCTTAGGGTGCCCGCATGGTCACGGTGCTGAGAACGCCGGCCAGACCAGATCTAGTTCGACCAGCCACGTGTACACAGGAGTCATTTATGAAGAATCTCGTTTCGCGTTTCGTCAAGGACGAATCCGGCGCGACCGCCATCGAGTACGGTCTGATTGCGACCGGCATCGCGATCGCGATCATTGCCGCCGTCAACGGCGTCGGCAAGGCGCTGTCCACCACCTTCACCTCGATCTCGACCTCGCTCAAGTAAGCGGGTTTCTACGAATTCGCCTCAAAGGTCCCGGTATCCCCGGGACCTTTGCTATTTGCGAGCGATCCTTTCCCGATTGTTCACCATTGGCCGCTAGCGTCGGGTCTCGACCTCAGCTCCAGCTCGACGGCGTTTCATCCATGATCCTCGACATCGCGCGCTTGATGCTGTTTCCGGCCCTGATGGCATTCGCGGCGGCGAGCGATCTCCTCACCATGACGATTCCGAACCGGGTCTCGCTGGCGCTGCTGGCGGGCTTCGTCGTCATGGCGCCGCTGACCGGGATGGACGTCCACGACGTCCTCAACCATGCCGGCGCCGGTGCACTGGTGCTCGTCTTGGCGTTCAGCATGTTCGCCGTGGGATGGGTCGGAGGCGGAGACGCCAAGGTCGCGGCAGCCATCGGCCTCTGGTTCGGGTTCGATCATCTGCTCGACTATCTGGTCCTGGCGTCGCTGTTCGGCGGCGCGCTGACCGTGCTGCTGCTGCAGCTCAGGCAGTGGCCGCTGCCCTACGCCTTCACGTCCCAGCCCTGGCTCACCCGCCTGCACGACAAGCAGACCGGGATACCCTACGGCATCGCGCTCGCCCTCGGCGCGTTGATGATCTATCCGGACACCGACTGGATCAAGACGATCGACCTCGCGCACTTCGCCATGCGCTGACGGCCCGCGGGTAACCACCCGTTAAGGCGATTTAGATACGCCTCATTAACCATGCTTTGACGAATAGCTGGTCAACTCCCATCACAGCGGCGGCAGCGTCGCGGCGTCATGTGGAAAGTGAAGCGTAATGAATACCGCCCGCATTCTGGTCCTGGCTATCGCAGGCTGCGCCGGCCTCGCGGCCCTCTATCTGGCGAGCGGAAGCGACAACAAGCCGGCCCCCGCCCCTGCGGTCGCGCAGCTGCCGACAGTCGACATCCTGGTCGCACGGTCCGACATCGGCCTCGGCCAGACCGTGAAGCCTGACGATCTGCAGTGGCAGACCTGGCCCGCCGCCACCGCCAGCAGCAGCTTCATGCGCAAGGACGCGAACGCCGACGCCATCAAGGACATCACCGGCTCGATCGCGCGCGCTCCGTTCATTCAGGGCGAGCCGATCCGCGAGCAAAAGCTCGTCAAGGCCGACGGAAGCGGCTTCATGGCCGCAATCCTGCCGACCGGCATGCGCGCGGTATCGACCGAAATTTCCCCCGAGACCGGTGCCGGCGGCTTCATCCTGCCGAACGACCGGGTCGACGTCCTGCTGTCCAAGCGGGACAAGAACCCGGACCGCAGCGGCGCCGACATTGTCAATTCCGAGGTCATCCTGACCAATGTCCGCGTGCTCGCGATCGATCAGGCCCCAAAGGAGAAGGACGGCACCAACGCGCTGGTCGGCAAGACCGTGACGCTGGAGCTGAAGCCTGAACAGACCGAGACATTGGCGCGCGCGCGCCAGAGCGGCACGCTGTCGCTCGCGCTGCGCAGCATCGCCGACGTCAACCAGGTCGACGTCAAGGGCGATGACAACCGCACCAAGCGCGGTGAGACGGTGAACGTCATCCGCTACGGCGTCGCCAGCCAGTCGACGATGCAGAAGTGACGATGAGGGCCCACCAGATGAAGTGCAGGGTAACGCAACGGACGATGCGGGCATTTACGGTCCGCGCGCTGTCGTTTGCGGCGGTAGCGGCGCTCACGCTCAACCCGGCATTGAGCCCGGTGGTGGCGAGCGACTACCGCGTCGCCGCGCCCGCGCCCGCAGCTTCCGACGGCCAGATGAATGCGCGCTTCCTGGCGCTCGGCATCGGCAAATCCGTGGTGATCGACCTGCCGCGGGACATCAAGGACGTACTGGTCGCCGATCCCAAGATCGCCAATGCCGTGGTCCGCTCGGCGCAGCGCGCCTACATCATCGGCGCCACCGTCGGCCAGACCAACATCGTGTTCTTCGACGCCGCCGGCCAGCAGATCGCCGCCTACGACATCGCCGTCAAGCGCGACCTCAACGGCGTGCGCGCCGCGCTCAAGCAGGCGATGCCCAATGCCGATATCCAGATCGAGGGCGTCGGCGACGGCGTCATGCTGACCGGAAGCGCGGCGACCCCGATCGAGGCGCAGCAGGCCGCCGACATCGTCGCGCGGCTCGCCGGCAGCGCCGACAAGGTCGTGAACTCCATCTCGGTTCGGGGCCGCGACCAGGTGATGCTAAAGGTCACCGTCGCCGAAGTCTCGCGCAGCCTGATCAAGCAGCTCGGCATCGACCTCACCGCCAACCTCAACTACGGCACGGCAGTGGTGAAGTTCGCCAACAGTAACGCGTTTACCGCCAACAACGGTCCGCTCGCATCCGGCAATGCCATCACCACCGCGTTCGGCAGCACGCCATCGGTGTCGGCGACGATACGCGCTATGGAAAGCGCCGGTGTCATACGGACACTCGCCGAGCCAAACCTGACTGCGATTTCCGGCGAAGCGGCGACCTTCATCTCGGGCGGCGAGTTTCCAATTCCGACCGGCGTGACCTGCCAGACGACGACGTCGGGCGCGATCGGACAGTGCGTTCAAACGGTCAGCTTCAAGAAGTTCGGCATCTCGCTCAACTTCACGCCGGTGGTGCTGACCGAGGGACGGATCAGCCTGCGGGTGATGACGGAAGTGTCCGAAGTGTCGAGCGACAACGCGCTGACCGGCGGCCAGGGCGGAACGACGATTCCCTCGATCAAGACCCGCCGCGCCGAAACCACGCTGGAAATCCCCTCCGGCGGCTCGATGGCGATGGCCGGCCTGATCCAGGACCAGACCAAGCAGGCCATCAACGGTCTGCCCGGACTGGCGGAGCTGCCCGTGCTCGGGACGCTGTTTCGCAGCCGTGACTTCGTCAACAACCAGACCGAGCTGATGGTGCTGGTGACGCCTTACATCGTCCGCGCGGTAGCCCAGAAGGATCTCTCGCGTCCGGATGATGGCTTCGCCAACGCCGCCGATCCGCAGGCTGACCTGTTGGGCAGCATCAATCGGATCTACGGCGTACCTGGCCGCACCGAGCCGGCGCGGAATTACCGCGGCACTTACGGCTTCATCACTGACTGAGGCGGGACGATGACACAGACGACATCCACAATACCCGCCGAACGCAAGCGCGCCCTTGGTCTCGCCGGCGCACTCGTCGGCTTGGCCGTGACGCTGGGCGCCTGCCAGCACACCTCTGATGACAGCCTCGCGATGGTGAACGCGCCGGCCGACTATCGGCAGCGTCATCCGATCGCGGTTACCGAGGCCGATCGCTCGATCGTGGTCTTTGTCGGCCGCGGCCGCGGCGGCCTGACCGCCGAGCAGCGCGCCGAAGTGACGGGGATGGCGCAGGACTGGATGCGCGAGGGCACCGGTGCCGTCAGCGTCGACGTTCCCGTCGACACCGCGAACGCACGCGCCGCCCAGGATTCGCTGCGCGAGATACAGGCCACCTTCGCCGCCGTCGGCGTGCCGCCGCGCGGGATTCTGGTTCGCAAATATCATCCCGAGGATCCGCGCCAGATGCCGGCGATCCGGGTGAACTATCCGAGGATCACGGCGGTCGCCGGGCCGTGCGGCATCTGGCCGGAAGACCTCGGCACGTCGGTCCATAACCCGTCCTATCTCGAGAACAAACAGTATTACAATTTCGGCTGCGCCAACCAGCGCAACCTCGCATCCATGGTCGAGAATCCAGCGGACCTCGTCCAGCCGCGCGCGGAGACCCCGGCCTACACGCCGCGACGTGGCATCGCCTTTGAAAAATATCGCAAGGGTACCGCCACCGCGACGGCCTATCCCGAGTCCGACAAGGCCAAACTCAGCGACACAGGCAAATGATCACCTACGCGCAGCAAAACTCCGACCAGCAGACGGACGTCACGCCGCCGGCCGCGGACGATCATATTGCGCCGGCGCCGCGGGTTTCGGTCCAGGCGTTCTGCGAAACGGTCGAGACCGCTGCCGCCGTACAGTCGGCGGGCGAAGACCGCCGGCTGGCCAAGGCCCATCTCAAGATCCAGATGGGCGGCATGGCGGCCGCCGTCGAGGCCTACCGCTCGGCGCCGACGCCCAACGTCATCATCCTCGAGACCGAAGGCCGCAACGACGTGCTGACCGGCCTCGATCACCTCGCCACGGTCTGCGACGCGGGTACCCGCGTGATCGTGATCGGCAAGATCAACGATGTCACGCTGTATCGCGAACTGGTCCGCCGCGGCGTCAGCGACTATGTGATCGCGCCGGCCCACACGATCGACGTGGTGCGCGCGGTCTGCAACCTGTTCTCGGCACCGGAGGCCAAGGCCGTCGGGCGCGTCGTCGCGGTCGTCGGCGCCAAGGGTGGCGTCGGTTCCTCGACGATCGCCCACAACGTTGCCTGGGCGATCGCCCGCGACCTGGCGCTGGATTCGGTGGTCGCCGATCTCGATCTCGCATTCGGCACCGCGGGCCTCAACTACAACCAGGACCCGGCGCAAGGCATCGCCGACGCGGTGTTCTCGCCCGACCGCGTCGACACGGCCTTCGTCGACCGCCTGCTGTCGAAATGCACCGACCATCTGAGCCTGCTGGCGGCGCCGGCGACGCTCGACAAGGTCTATGATTTCGGAGCCGAGGCGTTCGACTCGATCTTCGATACGCTGCGCACCACGATGCCCTGTATCGTGCTCGACATTCCCCACCAATGGTCGGGCTGGACCAAGCGGGCGCTGATCGCTGCCGACGATATCCTGATCGTGGCGGCGCCCGACCTCGCCAATCTGCGCAATGCCAAGAACATGTTCGACCTCCTGAAGGCGGCCCGGCCAAACGACCGCGCACCCCTGTACTGCCTGAACCAGGTCGGGGTGCCGAAACGTCCGGAGATCGCGGCCAGCGAATTCGCCAAGGCGATCGAAAGCCCACCGATCGCTACCATCCCGTTCGATCCGCAGATCTTCGGTTCGGCCGCCAATAACGGCCAGATGATCGCGGAAATCGCCGCCAATCACCGTGCGGTTGAGATGTTCCTGCAAATGGCGCAGCGGCTGACAGGCCGCGGCGAGACTAAGAAGCCGAGGGGGTCATTCCTGTCGCCCCTGCTCGAAAAGCTGCGGTCCAAGTAACGGCCCGCCTGGAGTCAAGACGTCGTGTTTGGTAAGCGTAGCGGAAACGATGTGGACGTGCGGGCCTCCAAGCCCGCATTTCAGGCGCCGGAATCTGCCGGTCAGCCGGCTATTTCGCGCGAGCCCACCGCGCCGACGATATCGTCGCCGCCGCTTGCACCGGCAAAGCCGCCGCCTGCTCCCACCGTCGAAGCCCGGCGCTCCGACAATTACTATCAGGTCAAGGCGACGATCTTCGGCGCCCTGATCGAGGCGATCGACCTCGCCCAGCTCGCCAAGCTGGACAGCGAGTCGGCGCGCGAGGAAATCCGCGACATCGTCAACGAGATCATCGCGATCAAGAACATCGTGATGTCGATCGCCGAGCAGGAGGAACTGCTCGACGACATCTGCAACGACGTCCTAGGTTATGGTCCGCTGGAGCCACTGCTGTCGCGCGACGACATCGCCGACATCATGGTCAACGGTGCCGGCACCGTGTTCATCGAAGTCGCCGGCAAGATCCAGAAGACCGGCATCCGCTTCCGCGACAACCAGCAGCTCCTGAACATCTGCCAGCGCATCGTCAGCCAGGTCGGTCGGCGCGTCGACGAATCCTCGCCGATCTGCGACGCCCGCCTCGCTGACGGCTCGCGCGTCAACGCCATCGTGCCGCCGCTGGCGATCGACGGCCCCGCACTCACCATTCGCAAGTTCAAGAAGGACAAGCTGACGCTGGACCAGCTCGTCAAGTTCGGCGCGATCAGCCCGGAAGGCGCGACCATCCTGCAGATCATCGGCCGCGTCCGCTGCAATGTGCTGATCTCCGGCGGTACAGGCTCGGGAAAAACCACGCTGCTGAACTGCCTTACCAATTATATCGAGCACGACGAGCGTGTCATCACCTGCGAAGACGCCGCCGAACTGCAGCTGCAGCAGCCGCATGTGGTGCGACTGGAAACCCGGCCCCCGAACATCGAAGGCGAAGGCCAGGTCACGATGCGCGAACTGGTGCGCAACTGCCTGCGTATGCGCCCCGAGCGCATCATCGTCGGCGAAGTCCGCGGACCCGAGGCGTTCGACCTGTTGCAAGCGATGAACACCGGCCATGACGGCTCGATGGGCACGTTGCATGCCAACAACCCGCGCGAAGCGCTGTCGCGCTGCGAATCCATGATCACCATGGGCGGCTTTTCGCTTCCTTCGCGAACGATCCGCGAGATGATCTGCGCCTCGATCGACGTGATCGTCCAGGCGGCCCGCCTGCGCGACGGCTCACGCCGCATCACCCACATCACCGAGGTGATGGGCATGGAAGGCGATACCATCATCACCCAGGACATCTTCCTGTACGACCTGATCGGGGAAGACGCCAACGGCAAGATCATCGGCAAGCACCGCTCAACCGGCATCGGCCGGCCGAAATTCTGGGACCGTGCACGCTACTATAATGAAGAGAACCGGCTTGCGGCCGCACTCGATGCGGCTGACGCCCCGCCGCCGGACTAAGGGACACGCCCGATGCAAATGCAAACCCTTGCCCTGGCCTTCCTCGCCGCCACCACCGTCGGCGGCCTCGCCTGGGTCTTCCTGTATCCCTATCTCTCCGGGGAGAAGAAGGCCGAGTCGCGTCGCGCGTCGGTGGCACGCACCGAGCCCACGGCCGCGCGAAGCCCCGACCGCACACGGTCCCGCCGCGAGCAGGTCGAGGGATCGCTGAAGGAACTCGAGGCGCGGGCCAAGAAGGACAAGAAGGTCCCGCTCGGCATGCGCATCGCGCAGGCCGGACTGGGATGGTCCGAACAGAAATTCTGGATCATCTCCGGCGTGCTCTGCCTGGTCGGGTCCGGCGGCGCGTTCATCGCCGGCGGCGGCCTGCTCGGTGCGGCCGGCATCGGCTTTGCCATGGGCCTTGGCTTGCCGCGCTGGATGCTCAGTTTCCTGAAGAAGCGACGGGAAAAGGCTTTCCTGAAGGCGCTGCCCGATGCCGTGGACGTCATCGTGCGCGGCATCAAGGCCGGCCTGCCGCTGTTCGAATCCATCAAGGTGGTCGCCAGCGACTCGCCGGAGCCGCTGCGCAGCGAGTTCCTCCAGATCATCGAAACCCAGACCATCGGCATGCCGCTCGGCGAGGCCTGCGCCCGGCTTTACGAACGCATGCCGCTGCCGGAAGCGAACTTTTTCGGCATCGTGATCGCGATCCAGCAGAAATCCGGCGGCAATCTGTCAGAAGCGCTCGGCAACCTGTCCAAGGTGCTGCGCGACCGCAAGAAGATGGCTGAGAAGATCCAGGCCATGTCGATGGAAGCGAAAGCCTCCGCTGGCATCATCGGCTCGCTGCCGCCCGTCGTCATGCTCCTCGTGTTCGTCACGACCCCGGACTATATCGGAGTGCTGTGGACCAATCCGACGGGCCAGCTGATGCTGGTCGCCTGCGCAGTCTGGATGAGCATGGGCGTTCTCGTGATGAAGAAAATGATCAACTTCGATTTCTGACGGTGCAGCATGCTCGATTTCCTCGTCACTAAGCTCCATGACGTCAGGTTCATGACGATGCTGCTTGCCTTCTTTGCGGCAAGCGCGACGGTCTATACGCTGGTGATGCCGCTGCTGGCCGGCGGCGATCTCAACAAGCGTATGAAGGCCGTCGCCAGCGAACGCGAGCGCATCCGGCAGCGCGAACGCGACCGTCTCGCCAAGACGGAGAAGGTCTCGCTGCGCCAGACGCCGAAGCAAGTCGTCTCCAAGGTGGTCGATGACCTCAACCTCACCAAATGGCTCGCCCAGGAATCAGCGCTCGAGAAGCTCGTGATGGCGGGCTATCGCGGCCACGCGCCCTATGTCACCTTCCTGTTCGCGCGCGGTGTTGCACCGATCGTGATGCTGATCGGCGCCATCGTGTATACTTTCTTCATTGCGGGACAGGACTGGTCGATCATGCTCAAGATCGGCATCTGCGTCGCAGCCGCCTATGGCGGCCTGCAGGCGCCGATGCTGTTCCTGAAAAACGCCATCACCAAGCGCCAACTCTCGATCAAGCGCGCCTTCCCCGACTCGCTCGACCTGCTGCTGATCTGTATCGAGTCCGGTATGTCGGTCGAGGTCGCCTTCCGCAAGGTGGCCAACGAGATCGCCGGGCAGTCGGTGGCGCTGTCGGAAGAGTTCGCGCTGACGACGGCGGAGCTGTCCTACCTGCAGGATCGCAAGACGGCCTATGAGAACCTAGCGCGCCGCACCGGCCTCGAGGGCGTGAAGTCGGTGTGTCTGGCCCTGCAGCAGTCCGAACGCTACGGCACGCCGCTCGGTCAGAGCTTGCGCGTGATGGCGCAGGAAAACCGCGACATGCGCATGAACGAGGCCGAGAAGAAGGCGGCGGCGCTGCCGCCCAAGCTGACCGTGCCGATGATCCTGTTCTTCCTGCCCTGTCTGTTCATCGTGATCCTCGGGCCGTCCTACATCAAATTCAGCGCGATGCATTAGGCGCGTCCGCGCATGGAAACGCCCGGCTTGACCGGGCGGTTCGTCGCCGCAAGCGGCGGCGCGTGACCATCGATGACGGGGCTTATTTAGTCGTCCTGCGCGACCACCGGCGCCGACCTTGACGCCATCGGACGACCGTCCTTGCGGTTCAGCATCTCCCGCAGATAGGCGACATTGGCGGCGGCCTCATCCGCCGGCAGGTCGGCCTTGACGATGCTTTCAGCTTCGGCGAAGCGGCCCTGCAGGCCGACGACGAGCGCGAGGTTCTGCCTTATCCGCGCGTCGGCCCGGTCGCTGGCATAGGCGCGGCGAAGCGTCTCCTCGGCCTTTGGCAGTTCCTTGGTCAGCATGTAGGAGAGGCCGAGATTGGACAGCACCGACGGTTCGTCCGGGACGAAGCGCAGCGCGCTGGCATAGTAGCGGCGCGCCTCGTCGTGCTTGCCCATCTTGTCCAAGGTGGTTCCCTGCACCGACAGGATGCGCCAGTCCGGATTTTCCGGGGTGTGGGCCCGGCTCAGCACATCGAACGCGGCCTGCGAATTGCCGTTGTCGGCAAGCGCACGGCCGTAGGCGGCGAGCAGTGGCTTGTTGCCGGGGTTGGCGATGGTGGCCTGCTCGAGCACCGCGCAGGCCTGCGATCGCTGGCCGGTGGCGCGCAAGGCCTGGCCATAGGCGATCGCGGAGTCGACATCCTTGGGATTCTTGCGATAACGATCGCCGTAGAGTTCGGCAGCGCGGCGCGGATCATCGGGCGTGGAATCCGTCCGGGAGGCGACCGACCCCGGGGAGGCCACCGACCCGGTCACGTCGGACATGGTCTGGCAACCGCCGAGGCCTGCAGCCAGGATCGCCACAAGGGCCGCGGAAGCGAGATGCCGGGCAGCATGCCGGGCCAGGTTGGACTGTCGACGCATGGCACTTTGACTCACGAAATCGGGCGAATGGACCGAGCCGAACGTGTCAGCAATAGACTGTTAACCCTAACGCCTAGTTAATCGGCGCTCTCGCCGCGCCCCAGGGGTGGCAGGCAGGCGTCGCTTCAACGGGCCATGACGAGCTGCGCCGGCCCTTGTCGATCCGCCCGCAAGGCGCATCGACGCGCGCATGCAGGGCGCATGACACCACCCAACAGCAATCGCATCCGGCGCTCGGGGAAACGATCGCTTGCCGTTCGAACGGCGCGGGATGCGATCCCGCGATCGGCTATTTGTGATGCTTGCGCAAGTAGGCGTGCAGCGAGTCGGTGTCCATCTCGGCGAGCAACGTCTTCAGCATCATGTCCTTGCGGCGGCCGGCCGCGAAATGCTCGCCATAGGTCTTGCGCAACGATCCGACCAGCGTATTGCCGTGCTTCTTGTCGATACGGCCGGTCTTGTCGCGATGCCTGCCGTCGAGATCTTTCTTGGCGATTTTCTTGGCGATTTTCTTGGCCATGTCAGCCCTCCCCCGGATGCAGCAATCCATCAAGCCTACCACAAAGGCCGAAAGGCGTGTAGTAGGCGACGAGCCGATCCCAACAGCCGATCCTATAACCACCGAGATTCCGATGCCGTCCGTGTTCGAGAGCTCAGCCAACGCCATTCCCATCACCTTCGCCAGCAAGGCGACTTGGCATGCGATCCGGGACACGCTGCCGTCGCCGGCACGCCAGTTCGCCGATGCCAACGGCTTCGTCGCCAAGCCCGGCAAGTGCCTGACCTTGCCGGCGTCGGACGGCAGCATCGCGCAGGTGCTTTTCGGTCTCGAAGACGAGACGCACAAGGCGCCCGACCCGTTCCGGCCGGGAGCACTGCCAGGCCTGTTGCCGCCGGGCGTCTACCGCTTTGCCAATGCACCGCATGACATCAGGCTCGCCACGCTTGCCTTCGCGCTCGGCTGCTACCGCTTCGGCCGCTATCGCAAGAACGAGGCGCCCGACGTCCGCCTGGTGCCGCCAGACGGCGTCGACGCCGCCGACATCACGCGGATGGCTGATGCGGCGGCGCTCGCACGCGACCTCATCAACACGCCGTCCAACGACATGGGCCCGGCGGAACTGGCAGAATCTGCGCGCGAGCTTGCAACGCGGTTCGGCGCTGACTTCAACTGCATCACCGGTGACGCGCTCGAACAGGGATTTCCCCTGATCCACGCCGTCGGCATGGCCTCGCCGCGGGCGCCGCGGCTGATCGACATCAGTTGGGGCGATCCGGCGCATCCGAAGGTGACGCTGGTCGGCAAGGGCGTCTGCTTCGACACCGGCGGGCTCGACCTCAAGCCGTCGAGCGGCATGCTGATCATGAAGAAGGACATGGGCGGCGCCGCCAACGTGATGGCGCTGGCGCAGATGGTGATGGACGCAAAGCTGAAGGTGCGGCTGCACGTGCTGATCCCGGCGGTCGAGAATGCCGTCGCAGGCAACGCATTCCGTCCGCTCGACGTCTTCCGGTCGCGCAAGGGCATCACGGTCGAGATCGGCAACACCGACGCCGAGGGACGGCTGGTGCTCGCCGATGCGCTGGCGCTGGCTGACGAGGAAAAGCCCGATCTGCTGGTCGATCTGGGCACCCTGACCGGCGCGGCGCGCGTGGCGCTGGGGCCCGCATTGCCGCCCTTCTACACCAATGACGAGATCCTCGCCGGCGAAGTAGCCGCCCACGCCAAAGGCGAGAACGATCCGTTGTGGCGCATGCCGCTATGGCCGGCCTACGACGCCTGGCTCGACTCCAAGACCGCCGACATCAACAACGCACCGTCAGGAGGTTTTGCCGGCTCGATCATTTGCGCGCTGTTCCTGCAACGCTTCGTCGAGCACGCGACAAGCTGGCTGCATGTCGATATCTATGGCTGGACCCCCTCGGCGAAGCCCGGCCGCCCCGAAGGCGGCGAATGCCAGGCTGCGCGTGCCATCTACAAATTGTTGAGCCAGCGCTATGCATGACCCCCGCCTGACACCGGCCCGCGACGACGTCGCCGCGAAATATCTCGAGGGGAAGGTCAAGGCGGCGCGCTTCGTCGACGGCGAGACGTTCGAGGTAACCGACGCGATCGCCCCGCTCCGCGCCGCGCCGGCCGCCGATGCCGAGCAGATGACGCAGGCGCTGAAGGGCGAGCGCGTGACGATCTATGACCGCAACGGCGAAGGCTGGGCCTGGGGCCAGCTCGTGAGCGACGGCTATGTCGGCTGGCTGCCGGACAGCGCGCTGATGCGGCCCGCCGCGGCCCCGACGCACAAGGTGTCCGCGCTCTGGACGTTTGCCTTTCCCGGTCCCTCGATCAAGCTGCCGCCGAGCGAGGCGATCCCGATGTCCGCGACAGTGACGGTGGTGCGCGAAGAGGGATCGTTCGCAGTCACACGCGACGGCCGCTATCTGCCGCGCCAGCATCTCGGCGCCCTCGATTTGATCGCGCCGGACTTCGTGGCCGTCGCCGAGCGGTTCGTCGGCACGCCCTATCTGTGGGGCGGCAAGAGCGCGTTCGGGATCGATTGCTCGGGCCTGGTCCACATCGCGCTGACCTCAGCCGGCACCGGCTGCCCGCGCGACAGCGACATGCAGCAGGACGGGCTTGGTCGGGAATTGACTGCCGCGGAAGCAAAGCACTTGCAGCGCGGCGACCTGATCTTCTGGAAGGGCCATGTCGCGATCGCGCGCGATGCCACCACCATCGTGCACGCCAACGCGCATCACATGGCGACCGCGGTCGAGAACACGCAAGCGGCGATCGCGCGGATCAGGACCGCCGGCAGCGAAGTGGTCGCGATCAAGCGGCTGTAGCCGACTCCGTCATTCCGGGGCGCGCGAAGCGAGAGCTATGATGCGCAATTG
Organism: Bradyrhizobium sp. LTSPM299; assembly: GCF_000938235.1. NCBI lineage: Bacteria > Pseudomonadati > Pseudomonadota > Alphaproteobacteria > Hyphomicrobiales > Nitrobacteraceae > Bradyrhizobium > Bradyrhizobium sp. LTSPM299. Next base: position 20,041 of record NZ_JYMU01000017.1, on the reverse strand, counting down.
CGCATCTGAGAATCAATTCATCAGCAGAACGCGCGGCTCGATGGATTCCGGGCTCGCGCTTCGCGCGCCCCGGAATGACGACCTCTCTTACGTCGCGACCGCGCCTTCGCCGTCCGTCTCCAGCCGGAACGCGGCAGCGAACAGCGCGCGGGTGTAGTCGCTCTTCGGGTTCTTGAACAGCTCGGAGGCCGGCCCCTCCTCCTCGACCTTGCCGGACTTCATCACGATCAGATGGCTGGCGAGCGAGGCGACGACGCGCAAATCGTGCGAGATGAACATGTAGGTCAGATCGCGCTTGCGCTGCAGATTGCGCAAGAGGTCCACCATCTGCGCCTGCAGCAGCATGTCGAGCGCCGAGGTCGGCTCGTCCAGCACGACGAAGTTCGGCTCGAGCACCACGGCGCGCGCGATCGAGATGCGCTGGCGCTGGCCGCCCGAGAACTCATGCGGATAGCGGAAACGCCAATCGGGATCGAGGCCAACGTCGTTCAGCGCCTTGATCACCCGCGCCTCGCGCTCCTCGCGCGACAGCTGCGGCTGATGCACCAAGAGCCCCTCGGCGATGATGTCGTCCACCGACATGCGCGGGCTGAGCGAGCCGAACGGATCCTGGAACACGATCTGCATGTCGCGGCGGATCGGCCGCATCTCCTTGAAGCGCAGGCCCTGGATGTCCTTGCCGAGGAACACGATCGGACCATCGGACGAGATCAACCGCAGCAGCGCCAGCCCGAGCGTGGTCTTGCCGGAGCCGGATTCGCCGACCACGCCGAGCGTCTCGCCCTTGCGCACCGCAAGGCTGACGCCGTCGACCGCCTTGATGTGGCCGACGGTGGAGCGCAGCAGGCCCCGTTTGATCGGGAACCAGACCTTGAGATCATTTGCCGACATCACGATCGGCGCATCCGGCTGCGGCGGCGCCGGATCGGGCTTCGGCTCGGCCGCGAGCAGCGCCTTCGTATAGGCATGTTTCGGCGCGGTGAAGACCTGCTCGACCGGTCCCTGCTCGACGATCTTGCCAGAGTTCATCACGCAGACGGTGTCGGCGATACGGCGGACGATGCCGAGGTCATGGGTGATGAACAGCATGCTCATGCCGAGCCGGGTGCGGATCTCGGCGAGCAGCGTCAGGATCTGCGCCTGCACAGTAACGTCGAGCGCCGTGGTCGGCTCGTCCGCGATCAAAAGGTCGGGCTCGTTGGCGAGCGCCATCGCGATCATCACGCGCTGGCGCTGGCCGCCGGACAATTGGTGCGGATAGCTCTGCAGCCGGGTTTCCGGCTCGGGGATCCCGACCTGGGTCAACAGCTCCAGCGTCCGCGCCCGCGCCATCGACCCGCTGATGCCATTGTGGAGATTGAGGATCTCCCTGATCTGCGACTCGATGGTGTGGAGCGGATTGAGCGAGGTCATCGGCTCCTGGAAGATGATCGAGATGTCGTTGCCGCGGATCCCGCGCATTTCGCGCTCCGACGATCCGAGAAGATCGCGGCCCTTGAAGCGGATCGCCCCGGAGGGATGTGACGCCGTCGGATACGGCAATAGCCGCAGGACCGACAGCGCGCTGACCGATTTACCCGACCCGGATTCGCCGACCAGCGCCGTGCACTCACCGCGCCTGACGGAAAACGAGATGCCGTCGACCGCGATCGAGCGGCCGAACGCAACCGAGAGGTCGCGGACATCGAGCAGGGGCTGGTTGATGGCATCCATATCGGCGCTCACCGGAACGTCTTGCGCGGATCGAAGGCGTCGCGCGCGGCTTCACCGATGAAGATCAGCAGCGACAGCATGATCGCGACCGAAAAGAAGCCGGTGAAGCCGAGCCAGGGCGCCTGCACATTGGCCTTGCCCTGCGACAGCAATTCGCCGAGCGACGGCGAGCCGGGCGGCAGGCCGAAGCCGAGGAAATCCAGCGCGGTCAGCGTCATCACGGAGGACGACACGATGAACGGCAGGAACGTCATGGTCGCGACCATGGCGTTCGGCAGCAGATGGCGGAACATGATCACTGCGTTGGAGACACCGAGCGCGCGCGCCGCCTGGATGTATTCGAAATTGCGTCCGCGCAGGAACTCGGCGCGCACCAGACCGACCAGCGACACCCATGAGAACAGCAGCAGGATGCCGAGCAGGATGAAGAAGCCGGGCGGCAGCACCGCCGAGATGATCAGCAGCAGATAGAGCGAAGGGATCGCGGTCCAGATCTCGATGAACCGCTGGAAGCCGAGATCGATCCAGCCGCCGAAATAGCCCTGCACGCCGCCGGCGGCGATGCCGATGATCGAGGACAGAATGGTCAGCGTCAGGCCGAACAGCACCGAAATGCGGAAGCCGTAGATCAGACGCGCGACGACGTCGCGGCCCTGGTCGTCGGTGCCGAGCCAGTTGTATTCGAGGTCGCGGCAGCTCTTCAGGCCCTTTCTCTGCACCACGTCCTTGCACTGCTCCTCGGTGAGCAGCCAGGTCGGCTTCGACGGCACCGGCGTCGGCGGATCGAGGTTACGGCTGTCATAGGAATACCGGATCGGCGGCCAGATCATGCTGCCGCCCTTGGCGGCGATCTGCTTCTGCAGATAGGGATCGCGATAGTCGGCCGCGGTCTCGAAATCGCCGCCGAAGGTGGTCTCGGCATAGCTGAACAGCACCGGCCAATAGAGATGGCCGTCATATTTGACGACCAGCGGCTTGTCGTTGGCGATCACATTGGCGAACAGCGACGCGACGAACAGCACGAGGAAGATCCAGAACGACCAGTAGCCGCGGCGGTTCGCCTTGAAGTTCTGCCAGCGCCGCTTGTTGAGCGGCGACGGCGCGAAGCCGTGGCGCGTGGCGGGCACCACCTCGCCGAGCGGCGATTGCGTCGAGGTCTCGATCGGCTGGGGCGCGAGCAGCGTCATCAGACCTCCCGCGCCTCGAAATCGATCCGTGGATCGATCCACATATAGGCAAGATCGGAGATCAGATTGACCACGAGCCCGACGAGCGAAAAGATGAACAGCGTTCCGAACACCACCGGATAGTCGCGGTTCAACACGCTCTCGAAACCGAGCAGGCCGAGCCCGTCGAGCGAGAAGATGGTCTCGATCAGGAGCGATCCGGAGAAGAAGGCGTGGATGAAGGCGCCTGGGAAGCCCGCGATCACGATCAGCATGGCATTGCGGAAGATGTGATTGTACAGCACCTGCGGCTCGCTGCAGCCCTTGGCGCGTGCCGTCATGACATATTGCTTGCGGATCTCGTCGAGGAACGAGTTCTTGGTCAAGAGCGTCATGGTGGCGAAGGCGCCGAGCGCCATCGAGATAAGCGGCAGCGTGATATGCCAGAAATAATCGATGATCTTCCAGTACCAGGGGAATTGCGCCCAGCCGTCCGACGTCAGGCCGCGCAGCGGGAAGATGTTGAAGAACGAGCCGCCGGCGAACAGGATGATCAGCAGGATCGCGAACAGGAAGCCGGGAATCGCGAAGCCGACGATAACTACCGCCGAGGTCCAGGTGTCGAACCGCGACCCGTCCTGGACCGCCTTGCGGATGCCGAGCGGAATCGAGATCAGATAGGTCAGCAGCGTCATCCAGATGCCGAGTGAGATCGAGACCGGCAGCTTTTCCTTGATGAGCTGGAGCACGCTGACACTGCGGAAATAGCTGCTGCCGAAATCGAAGCGGGCGAAATTCCACACCATCAGCGCGAAGCGTTCCGGCGCCGGCTTGTCGAAGCCGAACTGCACCTCGAGCTTCTTGATGAAATCAGGGTCGAGGCCCTGCGCGCCGCGGTATTTCGAATTAACCGCACCGGCGGCGCTTCCACCCTGGCCACGCTGCGCGGCGAAATCGCCGCCACCGCCCGACACACGCGAGGTGCCGCCGGTGTCGGCGCCGTTGATCTGGGCGATGACGCGCTCGATCGGGCCGCCGGGCGCGAACTGCACGACCACGAAGGAGACGAACAGGATGCCGAGCAGCGTCGGCACCATCAGTAAAATACGACGGGCGAGATAGGCGCTCATCGGCTACTTCGCCTGCTCGAGCTTCGCGGCCTTGGCCGTGTCATACCACCAGTTCTCCGGCGCTCCGACGCCCTGCGCATATTTCGCCGGTTTCTCCGGATGCGCGAACTGGTCCCAATAAGCGACCCGATGCTTGTCGGAATACCATTGCGGCACCCAATAGCGGCCGGCGCGAAACACGCGGTCAAATGCTCGGCATGCGGTCGTCAAATCCTCGCGGTTGTTGGCACCGATGATCTTCTCGATCAGCGCATCGATCACGGGACTGGAGATGCCCGCGAGGTTATAGGACCCCTTGGTTTTGGCTGCCTGGGAGGAGAAGAACGGCCGCATGCTGTCGCCTGGCGTCGCGGACGAGCTGAAGCGCTCCATGGTCATGTCGAAGTCGAAATCCTCCAGGCGCGCGCGGTACTGTACCGCGTCGACCAGGCGGAACGTCGCGTCGATGCCGAGCGTGCCGAGATTCTTGATAAAGGGCGCGTGGTGTGGCTGCAGCGAAGGCTCATCGTTGAGGAGCTCAATGGTGAAGACATCGCCGTTGGGCAGTAGCCGCTTGCCGTCCTTGATGACAAGGCCGGCCTCGTTGAGAAGCTGGATCGCCTTGCGCAGCATCGCGCGATCCTGGCCTGAGCCGTCCGACACCGGCGGCACGAAAGGCGCACCGAATACCTCGTCCGGCACCTGGCCGCGGAACGGCTCGAGCAGCGCAAGTTCTTCCGGAGTAGGCGGTCCGTTCGCCATCAGGTTCGAATTCTGGAACGGCGAAACGGTGCGCGCATAGGCGCCGTACATGATGGTCTTGTTGGTCCACTCGAAATCGAAAGCATAGATCAGTGCCTCGCGCACGCGCGGATCGCTGAACTTGTCCCGGCGCATGTTGATGAACCAGCCCTGCGCACCCGATGGCGTATCGTCGGGCAGCGTCTCGCGCTTGACGCGGCCGTCTTTCGCCGCCGAAAAGTCGTATCGCGTCGCCCAGATGCGCGCGGTCAGTTCTTCGCGGAACAGATAATTCTTGCCGGTGAAGCCTTCGAAGGCGACGTCACGATCACGATAGAATTCATAGCGCACGGTGTCGAGATTGTAGCTGCCGCGATTAACCGGCAGGTCGGCTGCCCACCAGTCCTTGACGCGGTCGTATTCGATGTAGCGATTGACCTCGTACTTGCCGACCTTGTACGGCCCCGAGCCGAGCGGCGTATCGAGCGTCGACTCCTCAAAAGTCCGGTTCGCGTAATAGGCCTTCGAGAAGATCGGCAAGCTCACGACATAGAGCGGCACGTCGCGCGCGCGGCCGGGCGCGAAGGTCACGACGACGGTCGCGTCATCGGGCCCCTCGGCCTTCACGAAGTCGCGCAACTGCACCATGATGAGCGGATGGCCCTTTTCCTTCAGCGTATTGAGCGAAAAGGCGACATCCTGCGCGGTCAGTTTCGACCCGTCGTGAAAGCGCGCCTCGGGGCGCATGGTGAAGCGGTAGGTGAGCTTGTCCAACGAGATCTGCACCGACTTCGCGGCAAAGCCGTACATCGCGTCGGGCTCGTCATTGGCGCGCGACATCAGCGTCGCGAAGGTCATGTCCATGCCCTGCGCGCCTTCGCCCTTCAGGATGTAGGCATTGAGCGAATTGAAGGTGAAGTAGGACTGGTTGTAGGCGCGCACCGAGGGGATCAGCGAGAAGAACCCGCCCTTCGGGGCGCCCGGATTGACGTAGTCGAATTGGCGGAAATCCGCCGGATATTTCAGGTCGCCGAACACCGACATGCCATGCATCTCGGACCCGTTGTCGGCCGCTGCCGGTGCCGCACGAAACCCTGCAGCGCTCAACGCACCGATACCAAGACCGAGTGCGTGCCGACGGGTGAGTAGCGCCATGCGCAATTCCTTCTACGAGCCCTTGAGCTTGGCTGCCTTCGCGGCGTCGTACCACCAGAGATTTGGGAATCCCGAAACGCCGTATTTCGGCAACAGGTCGGGATGGTTGAAGCGATCCCAGCGCACGTAACGCTGCTGATCGTAGTTGAAGTGGGGAACGCAGTAGAAGTTCCAGAGCAGCACACGGTCCAGCGCCTTGCTGGCAGCCACCTGCTCGGCGCGGCTCTTGGCGAAGATAATGCGCTCGATGATGGCGTCGACCGCGGGATTCTTGATGCCAGCGAGATTGCGGGAACCGGGCCGATCGGCGGCCTGCGAGCCGAAAAAATCTCGCTCTTCATTGCCGGGCGAGATCGACTGCCCCCATACAGTCGTCGTCAGCTCGAAATCAAAATCGCGCAAACGGTTTTGAAGTTGCACAATGTCGACCGGCCGCAAATTGACGGTGATGCCGAGGCGCTCGAGACTCGGCTTGTAGAACAAGGCAATTCGCTCCATGCCCGGATCGGCGCTGGCGCCGAGGATCTCGACGGTGAAAGGCTGCCCGGACGAGTCGACCAACTTGCGGTCTCGTATTTCAAAGCCGGCCTCCTTCAGAAGCCGCGTCGCCTCGCGCAAATTGCTGCGCACGGCTTCCGGATCGCCGCCGACCGGATCCTTGTACGGCGCGGTGAAGACATCGGGCGGCACCTTGTCGCGCACCGTCTCGAGAATCTGCAGCTCCAGTCCTTCGGGCAGACCGGACGCCATCAGATCGGGGATGCCGTCGAAATAGCTGGAGTCGCGATGATACACGCCGGAAGAAAGCACACGGTTCATCTCTTCGAAATCGAACGCGTAGTTGAAGGCGCGGCGCAGCCTTGCATCCGCGAACTTCGGACGCCTCAGGTTGAACACCCAGCCCTGCATCCGTCCCTGATTGCGGACCGGGAACAGCTCCTTGATCAGCCGCCCGTCACGTACCGCAGGAACGTCGTAGGCCACGGACCATTCCTTGGCGCTGCGCTCGCTGTACCAGTCGAACTGGTCGGCTTTCAGCGCTTCGCGTCCGACGGTGTCATCGCGGAAAAATTCATAACGCAGCTCGTCGAAATTGTTCTGGCCGACCGCATTGGGGTTATCCTTGCCCCAGTAATCCTTCACCCGCTCCAGCACCAGCGAGCGTCCGGCGGCGAACTCCTTGATCCGGTAGGGCCCCGACCCAAGTGGCGGCTCGAGCGTGGTCGCGGTGATGTCGCGCTTGTTGCCCTGCGCATCGATCCCTTCCCACCAATGCTTGGGCAGCACGACCAACTGGCCGGTGATCATCGGCAATTCGCGATTGCCCGGACTATCGAAGGTGAACTTGATGTCGCGCTCGCCAATCTGCTCGGCCTTCTCGATGTGCCGATAGTAGCTGCTGAACATCGGGCTGTTGGTCTTCAGCGCGCCGAACGAGAACACCACATCTTCAGGCGTGATGAGCTTGCCGTCATGCCAGCGCGCGCCCGCGCGCAGCCGGTAGATCACATAGGAGAAATCGTCGGGAAACGCCGCGGCCTCGGCAAGGGTGCCGTAATATGTATCGGGCTCGTCGGACGACGCATCCATCAGCGAATCGTAGATTCGGCCGACGCCCGACGCGACCGTTCCCTTGAACCCCGCGACCACCATGTTGAAGCTGTCGTAGGTGCCGAGTTCGAACAGCCGCGCGACGCCGCCCTTCGGCGCGTCCGGATTGACGTAGTCGTAACGCTTGAAGTCGGCAGGGTATTTGATCTCGCCGAAGGTGGAGACGCCGTGTCGCCATTTCAGCCCGTTTGGGGCCTCATCTGCGAATGCCGGCGTGATCGCCGACATACCGGGGTTCAATCCAAGCACTGGCGCCATTGCGGCGAGAGCGCTGCCTTGAAGAAGATGTCGTCGGGTGATCGCCAAATTCGGTTTCCTGCTCGCGGCCCCCGGTTACATGGGACCCAATATAAGGCAACGGTTCGACAAGTTACGTTGCTTTTTCCTCATGATATTAGCCCGGGACCGATCCCGGTGCGGCGAAACGTCCCGATAACAACCGCGCGATATTAGGTCCCCATGTGAAAACGGCCAGGCATTGCCTGGCCGTCTCGTCCGCGTGTGCTCGAAAGAGCAAATTATTACTTCGAAGCCGTCGGTATCGGTTCGGGATGCTCCGAATTCGAATTCAGGAAGGCGATGATGTCGGCGCGCTCGCTGTCCTTCGGAACGCCGGCGAAGCCCATCGCGGTGCCCGGGACGAACGCCTTCGGGTTGGTCAGGAACTTGCTCAGGTCGTCGAAGGTCCAGTCGCCGCCTTTGGCCTTCATGGCAGCCGAGAAATTGAACCCGCCACGGCCCTCGCCCTTCTTCTCGCCGACGATGCCGTAAAGGTTCGGACCAACGCGGTTGGGGCCGCCCTTCTCGAACGTGTGGCAGGCCTGGCACTTCTTGGCCGCGCCAGCGCCCTTTTCGGCGGTGGCGGTCTGCAGCAGCTTCTCGATCGGCTCGGACGGTGCCGCAGCAGCTTCGCCGCCGCCGGCGGGAACCGCCTCCTTCACCGCGATCTCGAACCCCGGCTTCTCCGGCATCTTCGCCGAGAACACCGCACCCGCGGTAAAGCTCGTCACCAGGACGACAATGCAAGTGCCAAGGATCGCACCGAGAATCTTGTTGAGTTCGAAGGAGTCCATTTTCGGTCAGGCTCCGGGCCTTGAATGTCGACTTCAGGCCGGGAAACGGCCGTGGGAAAGACTCAGGAATCGGCCTTATCGCACCGCCCCCCAAGCAGGTTTGAGATATCGGTTTGCCCGCGCTCTGGCAACCCGTATAAACGCGCCGAATTCCACCCCCTCCCCATCAATTTCCGCCGGCCGGACGGGCCCCCGACACGATGACCGAACCCCGTACCTTGGTGCTGATTCCCGCCCGCATGGCGGCCACGCGGCTGCCCGGCAAGCCGCTGCTTGATATCGCCGGCCTGCCGATGATCGTCCACGTGCTGCGGCGGGCCGAGGCAGCCGGGATCGGCCGGGTTGCGGTGGCCACCGACACGGCGGAGATCGCGGCTGCAGTGAAAGCCCACGGCGGTGAGGTCGTGATGACCCGCGCCGACCATCCCTCCGGCTCGGACCGGATCCATGAGGCGATGACTATCCTGGATCCGGACGGCAAGGCCGAGATCGTGGTCAATCTGCAGGGCGATTTCCCGACGATCACCCCCGAGACCATCCGCAGCGTGATGCCGCCGCTGGCCGACCCCGCCGTCGACATTTCGACGCTGGCCTCGCAAATCCATACCGAGGAGGAGGACCGGGCCCCGAGCGTCGTGAAGGCGGTCGGCTCGCCGATCGGCCCGAACCGGCTGCGCGCGCTCTATTTCACCCGCGCCACCGCGCCCTATGGCGACGGACCGCGCTACCATCACATCGGCCTCTACGCCTACCGCCGCGCCGCGCTGGAGCGGTTCGTGACACTCCCGCCCTCGCCGCTGGAGCTTCAGGAGAATCTCGAGCAGCTCCGCGCGCTGGAAGCCGGAATGCGGATCGACGTCACCATCGTCGATACCGTGCCGCGCGGCGTCGATACCCCGGCCGATCTCGAAACCGCCCGGCGGATCCTTTCCAAAGCCTGATCCGGTGCTAAAAGGCGCCGCAGGAAAGAAATCATGACAAAGAAGCTGAAAATCGCGTTCCAGGGCGAGCCTGGCGCCAATTCCCATATCGCCATCGCCGAGGCCTATCCCGAGGCCGAGCCGATGCCCTGCCCGACCTTCGAGGACGCGCTGGCCGCGATCTCCTCGGGCGAGGCCGACCTCGGCATGATCCCGATCGAGAACTCGGTCGCCGGCCGCGTCGCCGACATCCATCATCTGCTGCCGGGATCCGGCCTGTTCATCGTCGGCGAATGGTTTTTGCCGATCCGCCACCAGCTGATGGCGATCAAGGGCACGAAGCTTGCCGACATCAAGAGCGTGGAGAGCCACGTCCACGCGCTCGGCCAATGCCGCCGCGTAATCCGCAAGCTCGGCGTCAGGCCGATCGTCGCCGCCGACACTGCCGGCAGCGCGCGCGACATCTCCGAACGCAAGGACAAGAGCGTCGCCGCGATCGCCTCCCGCCTCGCCGCCGACATCTATGGCCTCGATATCCTCGCCGAGGACATCGAGGACGAGGCCCACAACACCACCCGTTTCGTGGTGCTGGCGCGCGAGGCCAACTGGGCCAGGCCCGGCTCGGGGCCGCTGGTCACCACTTTTGTTTTCCGGGTGCGCAATTTGCCCGCCGCGCTCTACAAGGCACTGGGTGGTTTCGCCACCAACGGCGTCAACATGACCAAGCTGGAAAGCTACATGGTCGACGGTGAATTCTCCGCCACGCAATTCTACGCCGATGTCGACGGCCACCCCGATGACCGCGGGCTCGCCTTTGCGCTGGAGGAATTGAAATTCTTCTCGCGCGAATTCCGCATCGTCGGCGTCTATCCCGGCCACCCCTTCCGCGCGACATTCAGCGAAACGCGGGACTGACGGGACCTACGCCGCCACCTTCTTGCCGAGCCCGAATGCGTCGGCGAGCAGGCAATACGACTTCTTCCGCGCGTCATGGTCGTAGACCGCGGTGACCACCATCAGCTCATCCGCCTGGGCCCCCGCGATCAGCGGCTGCAGTTTTGCCATCACCGTCGCCGGGCTGCCAACGAACAGCCGCGCGCGGTTGCGCGCGATCGAGGCGCGCTCGGCATCGGTGTAGGGATAGGCCTGCGCCTCCTCGACGCTGGGCAGCGGCAGATATTCGCCGCGGTCGCGGCGCAGGCGGTTGAGGTCCATCGAAAGCGCGAGCTTGTCGGCCTCCGCATCGGTTTCCGCAGCGACGACGGCTACCCCGAGGATCGCCTGCGGCGCGGCGCGCCAGCCCGATGGCTTGAAATGCGTGCGATAATTCGTCATCGCCGCGATCGCATCATGGGTGGCGAAATGGTGCGCGAACGCAAAGCCCATCCCGACCTGAGCTGCGAGCTCGGCAGAATAGTCGCTTGAGCCGAGCAGCCAGATCGGCGGCAGCGGCGAGTCGTCCGGCATCGCCACCACCTTGTTGTAGGGGTGGCCAGCCGGGAAATCGCGCGTCTCCCACAGGATCAGTTCATGCAACCGCTCGAGGAAATCGTCGCCCTCGCGGCGGTCGAGCCGGCTGCGCAGCGCGTAGGCCGTGGCGCCATCAGTGCCGGGCGCGCGGCCGAGGCCCAGATCGATGCGGCCGGGAAACAGCGCCTCCAGCATCTTGAAGCGCTCGGCGACCACCAATGGGGCATGGTTGGGCAGCATCACACCACCCGAGCCGACGCGGATGTTCCGCGTCACCGCCGCGATCTGCCCAATCATCAGATCGGGCGCGGGGCTCGCGACGGACGCGAGGTTGTGATGCTCGGCAAGCCAGTACCTGACATAGCCGAGGCCGTCGACATGGCGCGCCAAGTCGATGCTGTTGCGCAGCGCAGCGGCAGGCTTGGTGCCTGTGGTAACGACCGATAGGTCGAGAACGGACAACGGAATCATGGCGCTCAACCTAGTGTGGCCGCGTGAGCCGACAAAGGCCCGGGACGCGCAGATCAGGTCCGCGCCGACCATGAGTACCGGTCATCGACATGCCGTGGGAAGGTTTACGACAACTCTCTGACATGCCATCCTCGCCCACACGCGATTTTCATTGAAACAACAGTCCAATAAATAAATTTATTCTATATTATTCAGTACATTGAGGCATAAAATCCCAACTCGCACTCCCTGCCCACAGTCCTTTTCTCACAGCCAAAATACGCCAGATACATAGCCATAGTGGGCAATTTCCCATATTCGATGGGCTGTTTGCTCCGGTCCGTTTCGCCTATCTTAGCCCCTCCATACCCGGCCAGACGTCTGCCCACCTGTTGCGGAGCCCCTGCGTATCATGACCGAGACCGTTTCTCCCGTATCGAACGGGCACCGCGCGCCGAGGACCCCAAAGATCTCCTTCGAATTCTTCCCGCCGAAGACCGAGGAGATGGAGCGCAATCTCTGGGAGACCATCAACCGCCTGGCGCCACTGACCCCGAATTTCGTCTCCGTGACCTATGGCGCCGGCGGCTCGACCCGCGAGCGCACCCATTCAACCATCACCCGTATCCTCCGCGAGACCGACCTGCTGCCGGCCGCGCATCTGACCTGCGTCGGCGCCGCACGCGGCGAGATCGACGAGATCGTCGACCGCTACCATGAGGTCGGCGTCCGCCACATCGTGGCGTTGCGCGGCGATCCGCCCGGTGGCATCGGCACGGCCTATGCGACGCATCCCGACGGCTACCAGAGCTCGGCCGAGCTCGTCGCCGGAATCAGGAAGCGTCATTCCGATATCGAGGTCTCGGTCTCCGCCTATCCCGAGAAGCATCCGGAAGCTGCCGACTTCGACGTCGACATCGACTTGCTCAAGGCCAAGGTCGACGCCGGCGCGACGCGCGCGATCACCCAGGTGTTCTTCGACAACGACCTCTATTACCACTACCTCGACCGGGTGCGGGCGCGCGGCATCGAGATCCCGATCGTGCCGGGCATCATGCCGATGCACAATTTCAAACAGGCCCGCAATTTCGTGACCCGCGCCGGCACCAGCGTGCCGGATTGGCTTGCCGAAAAGTTCGACGGCCTCGACAACGATGCCGAGACCCGCAAGCTGGTTGCAGCCACGGTTGCCGCCGGTCAGGTGCAGAAACTGTTCAAGCGCGGCGTCGACACTTTTCACTTCTACACCATGAACCGCGCGGACCTGGTGTTCGCGATCAGCCATTTGCTCGGCATCCGGCCGAATGGCGCCCAGAAGGCCGCCTGAATCATGACAGTGACAGTTTCTCCCAAGCGCACCGCCCTGCTCGCGGCTGCTCGCGAACGTATTCTGGTGCTCGACGGCGCCATGGGCACGATGATCCAGGGCCTGCAATTCGACGAGGCCGCGTTCCGCGGCGAGCGCTTCAAGGATTTCCACCGCGACATCAAGGGCAACAACGATCTCCTGATCCTGACCCAGGCAAAGGCGATCGAGGACATCCACGCCGACTATCTGCGCGCCGGCGCCGACATCGTCGCGACCAACACCTTCTCCTCGACTTCGATCGCGCAGGCCGACTACGACATGTCGGACCTCGCCTATGAGCTGAACCTGCAGGGCGCCCGGCTGGCCCGCGCCGCAGCGGAACGTGTCAGCGCCGAAGACGGCAAGGAGCGTTTCGTCGCCGGCGCGCTGGGCCCGACCAACCGCACCGCCTCGATCTCGCCGGACGTCTCCAACCCGGGCTATCGCGCGGTGACTTTCGACGATCTGCGCAAGTCCTATGGCGAGCAGATCAACGGCCTGCTCGATGGCGGCGCCGATTTGCTGCTGGTCGAGACCATCTTCGACACGCTGAACGCCAAGGCCGCGCTGTATGCGATCGCGGAGATCACCGAAGCGCGCGGTATCGACGTGCCCGTGATGATTTCCGGCACCATCACCGACAAATCGGGACGCCTGCTCTCCGGACAGCTGCCCGAAGCGTTCTGGCATTCGGTGCAGCATGCCAAGCCCGTCACTATCGGCTTCAACTGCGCGCTCGGCGCCGAAGATCTGCGCGCGCATATCGCCGATATCGGCCGCGTCGCCGACGCTTTGGTTTGTGCTTATCCGAATGCCGGCCTGCCCAACGAGTTCGGCCAGTACGACGAGTCGCCGGAATTCATGGCGGGGCTGATCGGCGAATTCGCCAGCGCCGGCCTCGTCAACATCGTCGGCGGCTGCTGCGGCACCACGCCCGACCATATCGCGGCGATTGCCAGGGCCGTCGCGCCGCACAAGCCGCGAATCGTTCCCGAAATCGAGCCGCGACTGCGGCTGTCCGGCCTCGAGCCGTTCACGCTGACCGATGCGATTCCCTTCGTGAATGTCGGCGAGCGCACCAACGTCACCGGCTCCGCGCGCTTCCGCAAGCTGATCACCGCCGGCGACTACACCGCAGCACTGCAGGTTGCGCGCGACCAGGTCGAGAACGGCGCGCAGGTCATCGACATCAACATGGACGAGGGCCTGCTCGACTCCGAGAAGGCGATGGTCGAGTTCCTCAACCTCGTCGCCGCCGAGCCCGACATCGCCCGCGTCCCCGTGATGGTCGATTCTTCGAAATTCCACGTCATCGAGGCCGGCCTGAAATGCATTCAGGGCAAGCCGATCGTGAACTCGATCTCGATGAAGGAAGGCGAGGAGAAATTCTTGCACGAGGCCACGATCGCAAAGCGCCACGGCGCCGCCGTGGTGGTGATGGCGTTCGACGAGACCGGACAGGCAGACACGTTCGCGCGCAAGACCGAGATCTGCAAGCGCGCCTACGACATTTTGGTCAACCGGCTCGACTTCCCGCCCGAGGACATCATCTTCGATCCGAACATCTTCGCGATCGCGACCGGCCTCGAGGAGCACAACAATTACGGCGTCGACTTCATCGAGGCGACGCGCTGGATCCGCAAGAACCTGCCGCACGCGCATATCTCGGGCGGCGTCTCCAATCTGTCGTTCTCGTTCCGCGGCAACGAGCCGGTGCGCGAGGCCATGCACTCGGTGTTCCTGTACTATGCCATCAAGGCCGGCATGGACATGGGCATCGTTAATGCCGGGCAGATGATCGTCTATGACGACATCGACCCTGAGCTGCGCCAAACTTGCGAAGATGTCATCCTCAACCGCGATCCCGGCGCGTCCGAGCGGCTGCTGGCGCTGGCCGAAAAATTCCGTGGCAAGGAGAAGCAGACCAGGGAGCAGGATCTCGCCTGGCGCGAATGGCCGGTCGAGAAGCGGCTGTCCCACGCGCTGGTGCATGGCATTACCGAGTTCATCGAGGCCGACACCGAAGCCGCGCGGCAGAACGTCGAGCGTCCGCTCAACGTGATCGAAGGCCCGCTGATGGACGGCATGAACGTGGTCGGCGACCTCTTCGGCGACGGCAAGATGTTCCTGCCGCAGGTCGTCAAGTCGGCGCGCGTCATGAAGCAGGCGGTCGCCTATCTGATGCCGTTCATGGAGGAAGAGAAGGCGCGCAACCGCGCCAATGGCTTCGCCAGCGACGGCCGCAACGCCGCCGGCAAGATCGTGCTCGCCACCGTGAAAGGCGACGTCCACGACATCGGCAAGAACATCGTCGGCATCGTGCTCCAGTGCAACAATTTCGAGGTCATCGACCTCGGCGTCATGGTGCCCGCCAGCAAGATCATCGAGACCGCCAAGGCCGAAGGCGCCGATATCATCGGCCTCTCCGGCCTGATCACGCCCTCGCTCGACGAAATGAGCTTCCTTGCCGGCGAGATGGAGCGGCAGGGCATGAACCTGCCGCTGCTGATCGGCGGCGCCACCACCAGCCGCGTCCACACGGCCGTCAAGATCGACCCGAACTATCCGGGCGGTCCCGTCGTGCACGTCAATGACGCCAGCCGCGCCGTCGGCGTTGCCTCCTCGCTGCTGTCGCCCGAGCGGAGGCAGGCCTATGCCGCCGAGGTCCGCGCCGAATACGTCAAGATCTCCGCGGCGCATTTCCGCGCCCAGGCCGACAAGAAGCGGCTGAAGCTTGGCGTCGCCCGCGCCAACAAGGTCGCGATCGATTTCGCGGCGGCGCCGCCGAAGGCGCCGACGTTCTTCGGCCGCAAGAGTTTCGACGCCTATGACCTTGCCGAGCTCGCCGAATACATCGACTGGACGCCATTCTTCCAGACCTGGGAACTGACCGGCCGCTACCCCGCGATCCTCGACGATCCCAAGGTCGGCGAGGTCGCCCGCTCGCTCTACGACGACGCCCGCAAGATGCTGGAGCGCATCATCCAGGAGAAATGGTTCACCGCCCGCGCCACCATCGGCTTCTGGCCGGCCAACGCTGTCGGTGACGACATCGAGGTCTATGCCGACGAGACCCGCAAGGAGAAGATCGCGACCTTCCACACCCTGCGCCAGCAGCTCGAGAAGCGCGAGGGCCGCTTCAACGCCGCGCTGTCCGATTTCGTCGCGCCGGTCTCCTCCGGCGTGCCCGACTATATCGGCGGCTTCGTGGTCACCGCCGGGATCGGCGAGGACGTGGTCGCCGACCGTTTCAAGAACGCCAATGACGACTACTCCTCGATCCTGTGCAAGGCGCTGGCCGATCGCCTCGCCGAAGCCTTTGCCGAGCGCATGCATCAGCGCGTGCGCAAGGAGTTCTGGGGCTATGCGCCGGACGAGGCGTCGGCGCCGGACGAGCTGATCCTGGAGAAATACGACGGCATCCGCCCGGCGCCGGGCTATCCGGCGCAGCCCGACCACACCGAGAAGCGGACGCTGTTCGCGCTGCTCGATGCCGAAAAAAACTCCGGCGTGACGCTGACCGAAAGCTATGCGATGTGGCCGGGCTCTTCGGTCTCGGGGCTCTATCTGTCGCATCCCGCCAGCTTCTATTTCGGCGTCGGCAAGATCGAGCGCGACCAGGTCGAGGACTATGCCGAGCGCAAGGCCATGACGGTCGCCGAGGTCGAGCGCTGGCTGGCGCCGGTGCTGAACTACATCCCGTCGCAGGACGGCGCCAAGGAACCTGTGATTGCGCCCGCCGCGACCCCGGCCAACGACGAGGCCTCGAGGGAATTGGCCGCGCACCCGCCGGGCTGCGCCTGCGCCGTGCATCTCGCCTGGCGGAAGAAAGCCGTCGGCGCGGGGTAGGTCTTCCTTCCCTTCTCCCCTTGTGGGAGAAGGTGGCTCGCATCGACAGATGCGAGCCGGATGAGGGGTCTCGATCGGCGGAGACAGACCCCTCACCCGTCTCAATCGCGCTTTGCGCGATTGATCCACCCTCTCCCACAAGGGGAGAGGGGAAGAAATGCGGAGTGAACTCCCCATGCAATTCTTCTCCTTCTGGCGATCGCTGGCGAGCTTTCGGGTGCGGATCGCGCTCAATTTGAAAGACGTGCCGGCCGAAATCGTGTTCGTCGACATCGATGCAGACGCCCATCGCGCCGATGCCTATCGCAAGATCAATCCGCAGATGGCGCTGCCGGCGCTGGTGACCGACGACGGCGCCGTGCTGTTCCAATCGCTTGCGATCATCGACTATCTCGACGAGACCTATCCCAACCCGCCGCTGCTGCCGGCCGACGCGCTCGGTCGCGCCCGGGTGCGCGGGCTGGCGCTGATCGTCGCCTGCGAGGGCCATCCGCTGCTGACGCCGCGGGTGCGGCGCTATCTCACCCGCGAACTCGACCTGCGCGACACCCAGCAGAGCGCCTGGTTCCGGCGTTGGACCGTCGAGACGCTCGCCGCACTGGAAGGCCACCTCGCCGGCCACAAGGCAACCGGAACATTCTGCCACGGCGACCAGGCTACGCTCGCCGACATCTGCCTGGTCGGCCACGTCACCGCGGCGATCAACCAGAAGATCAGCCTGTCGCCCTGGCCGACGGTCAATCGCATCCACGAGGCCGCGATGGCACTGCCAGCGTTTGCGAAGGCGCATCCGCGGGTGCAGGCGGATACGCCGGACGCGATGCGCGCGAAGTAGCGTGCGCAGGCCCGTCCATTCGTCGTCCCGGCGAAAGCCGGGACCCATAACCACAGGGTTGGGTTGTTGAAGAAGGCTGTGGCCCCAGCGTCGCGCAACAACGAACATTTGTGGTTATGGGTCCCGGGTCAAGCCCGGGACGACAGCGAGTTTTATTGCGCGGCCTGTGACTCACACATCCGCGTCCGTATTCTCGCGAGATGAATTGTTCGAGCTTTGTACCCCGTCGGGCAACTCAGCGCTAACGGCCTAACCGCTCGGTGGCGCCAGCGGCTGCACGATCTCCAAGAACGGCGGCAAGGCCTCGCAGCGTGCGGCATGCGCCTTCAGCGCGGGATAGCGGTCATCAAACAACGCCGGATGCGCCTCGCCGGTGAAGCGCAGCACGCAGGCGACCGCGATATCGGCATGGCCGATACGGTCGCCCAACCAGTACGGCGTCGCGACCGCGGCGCGCTCCTGCTCCAGCGCGGCGAGCACACCCGCGATCTGTATTTCGCAGCGCTCGACCCAGAGCTTGAGCGGCTCCTTGCGCAGCACGCGCTCATAGATCAGGCTGACCGCCTTGTCGCCGAGCCCGGTCGCCAGCGACACGATGCGCAGATGCTTGCGCCGCTCCGCACCCGATCGCGCGATCATCGCCCTCTCCGGCCCGACCAGCTCGTCGAGATAATCCAGGATCGCCCCGCTCTCGATCAACGCCTCGCCGTCATTGAGCACCAGCGCCGGTACCCGCCGCAGCGGATTATACGCTGCGACCTTGTCGCCGTCGCCAAAGGTCGACCACGGCCTGTGCTCGAACGGCAGACCATAAAGCCGCAGTGCGATCGCGGTGCGGCGGACGAAGGGCGAGTCGTATTGGCCGATCAGGAACATCTTTCGCCTCACTATCGGACACGCCGCAGAGAACCATTCCTCGAGAGCGAGGCTTTCGGGGGATGACGGACACGTCAGGGGTTGCGCTTTGCATCATCCTAGATGCGCCGGGCCGCATTGCAACCACCACTTTCGCTGGCGACGACAGTGGTGGTCGCGGGGGCGTCGCGCGCATCGTCACTCAATCACCGGCACATGCCGCGCGACATCGCGCGGCGCCGTGCCGTCCAGCCGCGGATCATCCGCCACTTCGATCTGCCTCCGGAACGGACGAAACCCCGAGCGCTGGTAGAACGCCAGCGCTGCGGGATGATCGAAGGTGCAGGTGTGCAGCCAGACGCGGCTGATATCGCGCGACCAGGCGAGTTCGAGCGCGCGGTTCATCAGGAAGCGGGCGGCGCCGGTACCGATTAGCTTTGAAGTGACACCGAAGTAGACGAGTTCGCAATTGCCAGGCTCGCGGAAATCGAGTTCGAGCAGGCCTTCGTCGCAGACATCGTGGACCAGCGCGTAGACCTCCACTTGGGGCGCGTGGATGATCGCGGCGAGTTCAGCGTCGCTGATGCGCGCGCGGGCGAACCACAGCCACTCCTCGCCGACGCGGCGAAAGAGATCGCGAAACCAGTCGAGCGCCGGCCGCTCGGCCTTGCGCAGGCTCCAGGCGCCGCGCGGATCGTCGCGCTGCTGTGGGCGCGCGGTCATCTCCAGATGGGTGACGACCGCGGCGACCTTGCCTGATGGGACGTCGGAGTAGCCGTCGGGCAGCATCATTGCGCGATCTCTGTTTCCATATTGCCGACGGGAAATATCTGCTGACCGTGCTGATGGTGCAATGTGGCCCTGTGCTGCAACGTTACCAATTTGTCAGTGGCGAAAATCCGCGAATCAGCAGCTTCATGTGTGGACAGACCACCGGAGCCAGCACCGTGTCGCGCCATCACACACTGCCGCCGATCGTCTATACGCCGCCGCCCCCCGAGCCGAAGAAAACGCGGCGGCGGCGCGGCGTCGGCACCGCCTCTGGTGCGCGCGAGACTGATGAGACCGAGGAGGCTGGTGACGTCGGGGATGGCGCACCGGTGCGCAGCGCGCCGGTGCTTCCGCGGCACTCGCGCCCGATCGAGGCCACGGAGCGGCGAACAGGCTCGCCGAACGGCAAGCTCAGTGCCGACACGCTGCGGGCGATGCTGGATTTGCAGGAAGAGCAGACGAAGTAGCGGAAGGCGCGAGCACACAAATTC
Source organism: Bradyrhizobium sp. LTSPM299 (assembly GCF_000938235.1). NCBI lineage: Bacteria > Pseudomonadati > Pseudomonadota > Alphaproteobacteria > Hyphomicrobiales > Nitrobacteraceae > Bradyrhizobium > Bradyrhizobium sp. LTSPM299. The sequence continues at coordinate 484 of NZ_JYMU01000017.1, read as the reverse complement.
CACGTCGTCCCGGCGCAGGCCGGGACCCAACCACGGGCTTGCGTTGTTGAAGTGAGCTGGGACCCCAGCGTCGCGCAACCAATTTCCATTCGTGGTTGATGGTGTGGACGGCCCCCTACGGCATCAGTGTGCCAGAATGAGGTTGTTGCAAATCTCAGACAAAGGAGCCGTCCGTGGGAGAGATTATCCGAATTGGAATGGATACGTCGAAGCATATTTTTGTGCTGCATGGGGTTGATGCGTCGGAGCGGCCGGTGCTGCGCAAGAAGCTTTCGCGCAACCGGGTGTTGGAGTTCTTCGGCAAACTGCCGGCGACCGTGATCGGGATGGAGGCTTGCGGGGCTTCGCAATATTGGGCGCGGGAGCTCCGCAAGCTCGGCCATGAGGTGAAGCTGATGGCCCCACAGCTGGTGAAGCCCTACGTGATGCGGAACAAGAACGACGGGCGGGATGCGGAAGGGCTGTGTGAAGCGATGGGCCGGCC